>NZ_JBMERO010000008.1:0-154536 GCF_049310945.1 Bacillus sp. DJP31
GAACCATAAATAAGCGATAACTGTCTCGATTAACGACTATTCGGGACTGCGAGAACCATAAATAAAGGATAACTGTCTCGATTAACGACTATTCGGGACTGCGACACCCCAAAACAAGGAATCTCTGTCTCGATTAGCTACTAATCAGGACTGCGAATCCAAAAAAAAGGGATAACTGTAACGAATGCGTGCCTGTGAATCAAAAAAAGAACCATATAAGGTTCTTAAACGCTCTTCCATCTCAAATAATCAGTAACGATCTCAATAGCAACACCAATAGCCTCTTCCTTAGGTGAAAGCTTTGAATGATGTAGTCCGTATTCAGTGTCAACACCAAGCCAAAACATGAACCCTGGAATATCCTTAATCATATACCCAAAATCCTCGCCCGTCATCGCCTCCGTACATTCAATGAGTTGGGCATCCGGGTGCTCTTTAATATATAGCATAAATTCTCTAGTCATTTCATGGTGATTATACACCTGATGATACATCGCACCGTAATCAATATCTACATTACATCCATAACCCACTTCGATCCCTCGAACCATTGCTTGAATTCTCTCTTTTACTTTTGTCATCGAAGCTACAGAAAGAGTTCTAATTGTACCTTCAAGACGAGCTCGTTTGGCAATAATATTTTGAACCGTCCCACTTGTGATTTTCCCTATCGTAATAACAGCACTATCAAGGGGATCCACATTTCTCGAAACAATGGACTGAAGTTGTGTTACAAGCGTGCATGCGGCCACAATCATATCATTTGTTTGATGTGGAAATGCGGCATGTCCACCCTTTCCATGTAAATCAATAAATAATTCGGACGTATTGGCAAATAAGAGACCCTCTTTTGTTGCGATTGTACCAACTGGGTGCTCTGGAGCAATATGAAGTCCGATAATCAAACTAGGTTTCCATTCCTTGAAAATGTCACTATTGATCATGGGCTCTGCTCCACCAGGTCCTTCTTCTGCTGGTTGAAACATGAAAAGCATATCATCGTTTATCGGTTCATTCACAACGTTTGTTAAAATCCCAAGGGCAATGCTCATATGAAAATCATGACCACAGGCATGCATAAATCCGTCATGTTCTGATTGAAACGATAGTTCGGTCTCTTCATTAATTGGAAGTGCATCTATATCCGCTCGGTATCCAATCATTTTTGATGGATTTGTACCGTTTACTTTGACGAAAATTCCAGTCTTCCATGTTCTAATTTCCATCCTATTTGATGGCAAAGTATGAATGTAGTTTAGTAAATAGGCTTGTGTTTTAAATTCCTTATAGCCAACTTCAGGAATCTTATGTAAGTCTCTTCGTATCTCAATAAAAGGTTGGTATGACTTCATATTGTTCTTCCCCTTTTAGATTAAAAATGAAGCGTGGATAATCATCCACGCTTTCCTCTTATTCTTCATTTAGTTGACGTAACTCTTGTTTAATCTCTGTTTTTGATTTAGTCTTTTCATCGATTTCCTTGATGACTCTTGCAGGTGTTCCAGCAACGACCGTGTAAGGAGGAACATCTTCGATTACAATCGCTCCTGCTGCTACAACCGCTCCTTTACCTACAGTTACACCCTCTAAAACAACGGCATTTGCCCCGACTACTACATCATCCTCTATAACGACAGGCTTGGCTGATGGTGGTTCAATGACTCCTGCAAGTACTGCCCCAGCTCCAATATGACAGTTTTTCCCGACTGTAGCTCGCCCGCCAAGAACAACTCCCATATCAATCATAGTTCCTTCACCAATCACAGCACCAATATTAATCATTGCACCCATCATGATAATGGCATTGTCACCAATTTCAACCTGATCACGGATAACTGCACCTGGTTCAATTCTTGCTTTGATCCCCTTTGTATCCAGAAGAGGTATGGCCGAATTACGGCGATCATTCTCAACAACAAAATCTTGTAAATCAGTTTTATTTTCTTCTAATACAGCTTGGATTTCTTTCCATTCACCAAACACAACGCCTGTATCACCAGTTATGAATGTCTTTGTATTTGCACCCCAATTTATGCTTTCAAGGTTTCCTTTAACATAGACCTTTACGGGCGTTTTCTTCTCGCTTTTTTGAATAAAAGTAATAATCTCATTTGCATCCATCATTTTCATTATGTATGGTCTCCTTTTCAATGCTTCATTTCTTTACTCTATCAGACGGGATTTCAGATGACAAGCGAATACTATTGTTATTTATTTGGCTCAAGATTCTCTTTAATTATTTGTAAAAAGGCATCTACCTGCTTTAGCTGGAGTGCAGACTCATAACCAAGTAGCCATGTATCCCGTTTAACAGGTAACCCCACCTCATCAAACAGTGGAATCTTAAAGACGGCAGGGTCGTTTTCATGAAATGTGATCGATGGAAGGATCGCATACCCGATACCATGAAAGGCCATCTGCTTACACGTCTCTATTTGATCAACTACGATGGTTTGTTTCGGTGGGTGTTGAAATTTCCGATGCCACCAATCTTGTATTTCTTGATAATAGGTTGAATCACTTTTAAATTGAATGAATGGTCTTTCTGTTGATCGAAGCTCATCCAGATTCTTTATCTCGGTATCAACAAGATATAAAGAGTCTGTAAGAATGTGCTGCTTTTTTCCTTTCCAATCTGGTGTTCCTCTGATAATACCAATATGAACCTGGTCTTCATATAAATGCTTTAAAATCTCACTGCTCCACCCTGTAATAAGGGAGATTTTTGCATGTGGATATCTTTGAACAAACTGTTTTAATACATTAGGCAGCCAGTGCTGACCAATAATGGATGCGACGGCAAGCTTTAATGTTCCGTGAACTTGTGAGTTAAGTGAATGAATCTCTTCACGAACTCGCTCCTCTTGCCAGACAACCTCATTCGCATATTCAATGATTTTCTCCCCGGCAGGAGTTACTGTTAATCCTTTTTGGGAGCGCACAAAAATTTGAGTATCCCATGCCTTTTCAATGGATTGGAGTCTTTGGCTAAGGGCTGGCTGAGAAACAAACAACTTTTCGGCTGCCTTTCTCATATTCATTTCAGCTGCTAACGTGACAAGGAGTTTGCATTCAGACGTTTGCATACTTAACCCCCTTTCAAGTGATAAGTTTTTATTATAGTATAGGTTAATTTTTTCGAAATATCATTATCATAATAAATCGATTACAAGTAATTAGAAAAGATTGGTAGAAGGTTTTCAAAAAATAGTTAGTGAGCTGGTGAGTGATGTAGACATTTTATTATTAATTTTAATTGGATTGATTGGTACGTTTATTGGCACATTAGCTGGTGGTGGTGGTTTGATTAGTATGCCCAGTATGCTTTTAATGGGGGTTCCTATTCATTCAGCGATTGCTGCAACAAAATTTTCAAATACATTGAGCTCTTTTTCTAGTTTTTATGTCTTATTTAGGCAAAAGAAAATTGATTTAAAGACTGCTATTTTCTTAGCACCTCTTGGTATTTCTGGTGGAATTACTGGCGGGTTGATCGCCACTTCAATTTCTGAAAAAGCAATGACAACTGCTGCGGTTTTTTTACTAAGTTTTGCCTTAGTTCTAAGCTTTATAAGGAAACCGAAGGGGGACGGACATTCAACTACTAAAGTTTCACGTAAGGTATATCCCCTGCTTTATGGCATTGGTATTTATGATGGAATGTTCGGTCCAGGTCAAGCTACACTGCAGATGTATACGTACCTTCATAATGGCTTTTCCTATTTATCAGCTATTGCACTAACTCGCTTTCTAACTTTTTCAAGCTGTTTAGGAGCATTTAGTACGTATTTTCTTACAGGGCATCTGAATTGGAGGGTGGCGCCAAGCTTGGCAGTGGGCTCTTTTATAGGAGCACAGCTATCAGTACGAGTTGCCGGAAAGCTTTCAAGTAAGCATCTTCAATTCATATTAAGAGCATTGACCGTTCTATTACTTGTTCAATTAATGTGGAACTTACTAAACTAGAGGAGGTAACCCGGGTGAAGATTTCCATTAAACGATTAGATCATGTTCAAATTTGTATTCCATATAGAGGATGTTCAAAAAGTCCGGCAAAAATAGCTTCGAATTTCTTCGTCAGCTCGTCTTTCCGCTCCTCACGTATACAAAACATACGCTCCGGTGCTCAAGACTTCGCTTCCTTGAACTTCTTTGCTCTTTTTGTCCTCCTTTTTGAACAGGCTCGTATATGCAAGATGATCTTGCTAGAAGGTTTTATAGCGAATTATTAGGTTTTACAGAAATTGAAAAGCCTGATTCCTTAAAGGGAAACGGTGGTTTGTGGTACAAAGTAGGAGATATTGAGCTTCATATTGGTGTGGAAGATATGGGAGATTTCAAAAGTAAGAGACATCCTGCCTTTGAAGTTACTTGTTTGAATGAAGCTAGACAGTATTTAGAGGAAAATCTAGTTAGAACCTTAGATGAAAAACCAATCCCGAATGTGGACCGATTCACCTTTTACGATCCGTTCGGAAACAGAATTGAATTTTTAGAAAGAAAATAAGACTTGTCGTAGTGACTAGTCTTATTTTTGATCGTCTTTAGGTAAAAATAATACTAATACAAAGCTTACGATTGCAAATAAGAGGACCACCCAATAAACAGTCTGGAGGGAAACGGTAAGACCTTCTTGAAGAACACTACGGACCGATTCCGATAATTGACTCCGTTGCTCTTCATTAAGTAAGACATTGGTTGTATCTAAATCCACTTGGTCTTGAAGGCCTTGTGATTGGATATAAGCTAAGAGACGTGAATTTAATATCCCACCTAAAAGCGCAGCTCCAATTGAACTGCCTAAGGTTCTCATAAACATATTTGCGGCCGTAGCCACCCCTCTTTGTTCCCATTGAACAGTACTTTGAATGGAAACGATAAAGGAAGTTGTCGTAAAGCCCATCCCTATTCCAAGTAAAAAGGATCCAAATGCTGCCCAAAGTGGACCAGACTCTGGTGTCATCGTGATAAAGATAAGTGAACCGTGGATGAGTGACAAACCACCGATTATAGACGTTGTTCGAAATCCTATCTTCAATAGTGATCTTCCCGCAATCGTTGCTGCTATTGGCCAACCGATTGACATTGTTGTTAAGGTGAAACCTGCTACTATTGGTGATTGTTCCATAACCCCCTGCACAAATGCGGGTAGAAAGCTAGAAACACCAATTAACATGACCCCTGTTGTTAAGGATGCGAGATTGGCAATTAAGATGGAACGCTCACCCCATATCGAGAAGGGCATCATTGGCTCCTTTGCTCTTTTTTCCTGCCAATAAAATAAAATCAAAACGAAAACAGATAAACTTAGTAAGGTCAAAACTGGTACTGAAGCCCATTCCCACCTAACACCGCCCTCAACGAGAACAATCATTAATGTACTAACTCCAATAAATAACAATCCTGCTCCCCAGTAATCAATGCTGTGCTTCTTCTTTTCTATTCCCTCATGTAAAAAGAATGTCAATACAGCAATAGCTAGTATTCCTAATGGGAGATTTAGCCAGAATACATATTTCCAGCTAACATATTGAACAAGGATACCTCCTATAGCTGGTCCTAATATAGCAGAGATACCCCAAACACTTGATAAGTAACCTTGGATTTTAGCCCGCTCTTCTTTTGTATATAAGTCACCTACAATCGTTGAAGCAATCGGCATCACTGCCCCTGCCCCGAAGCCTTGAATAAATCGGAAGACAATGAGCATTTCCATTGAGTTGGCAAAGCCACAAAGTATAGAGCCGACCATAAAAATGATAATTCCAACAATTAATACGGGCTTACGCCCAAATAAATCAGAAAGCTTTCCATAAATAAGGACTGTAACAGCATTCATCAAAAGATAGGACGAAAAGACCCAGCTATAAAGAGAAAAGTTCCCTAAATCTGAAGCAATGGCTGGCATGGCTGTTGATACAATTGTTGCTTCTATTGCTGCCATAAACATTGCTAGCATCACAGCTGCTAGAACAAAAGGGCGGTGCGTTTGTTTCTGTTTTGCATTATGTACAAATATTTTTACTGCTTCACCCATGATTCTGACTTCCCTTCTTCACCCGAAAAAAGGGTTGACCAAAAAGGTCAACGCCATTTACTTATTGAGCTTTCGAATATGTTGATTAAGCTGTTTTAAGATGACCCTTCTTGTAAGAATTCCTTCGAACACTGCATCTTCGTTTTGAACGCATACAAAAGGATGATCAATAACCAGTTGCAATCCCTTTAAAAAAGAGTCTTGTATGTGTAGACGTGGAATATCACGATTCATTACTTCTTCGACCTTCATCGTCTCTAATCGTTCAAATTCTATTCTTTCAAGACCTAATGTTGTATCTAGTATCATGGCTGTGCTAATAAGCCCGTGTAATCTGTACGTCGGATCCAAAACCGGAATAGCTGAGTAACCTGACTTAACAAGAACTAACAAAGCATGCTCCAAGCTGTTTTTCATTTGAACATGTGCTACCTTTTCAGAAGATATAATAAGATCCTTTATTGTTGTCTCTACAAACTCTCCACTTTGAAGACTAATCATGGCTTATTCCCCTTATGTTTGTTTATCACTAAATACTTTATATATATTTTATTCAACAAATAGTTGCCATAGTGAAACCCAATCTTCATTTTATCACATTTTTTTATGAAGATATAAGAGAAAAAACTTTATATAAATTCTTGGAATGAAAAAAAGAAACCAAAATTGGTTTCTTATGTAAAAACTATTTCGTATAACGATTGGCATAACTTGAAGCTGTATAGGAATCAGGTTTTATTTTGGCTTCTAATCCCATAGAATTAATTCTACCTGTCATTTCCTGAATTAAGTCTTTTGTGATTCCTCTTTTTCCAATGTCTAAATGAATTTCAAACCGCAAATCTGCACCTTCATCTGCATAGGGCAATAAGATTTCTGTCATTTCATTAAAATGATCATTCGAAAACATCCATGCAAGTTCTTGAGAATAACCAGTTTCCATTGATATTTTTTCACGGACACTCCTTATTTCTCTCGGAATGAGCATTTGCCTGAGGCAACCCCATGCACCCTTACCTAGTCGATGAACATGAATGGCAGAAATAAATCTGGTTTCATTATGGTGGACATGGGAGTCCGTTCCAATCGACAGATGATAGGATGCACAAGGATCAACTTCAATAAACCTTAATATTCTAAAAAATACTCGCTCAAATGTCATGTTGTTCTCTGTTAAATTTTGAAACAACATTGGATCACTCATGTTTCCACTCCTTATGCAAACTTACTAAGCAGCTTTTCGTGAAGGTTTCATCAGTGGATCGTCCGTAAGTCATTTCTTTTAAAAGAATTGTCTTCATCTTATTTTATACAGGAAGGCTTGTCAGCTTGTTATAATTTTTTACCCTTTACTTGTTTTAATATTTTTGAGAGTGTATGAACAAGCAGGACAAGTAAAAATAACATTTTGATTAGACTGAGCAATTAGTACTTCTTCAAGAAGACTATTTGCCTCACATTTTGGGCAAATAACTAATGGTGTTTCCAATCAATCTGCACCTCGATTAATGAATTAAGTCAAAAATTTCAATCGCAGCCATATCAATGTTATCAAATTGATATTTTTTTGGTTTCTCACCTTGCTGATATACTTCAATCTCAAATGTTTCTGTTTTTTGAAAATATGTTACGCTACATCTTCTTTCCCCATCAACTTCAAAATATCGTTGTGCCGGATCTCCACTATCCTGTGACTCAGTTAAACTCGTTAAACGTTGAAGTATCCCTTGAAGCTTCGACATCTATATTCCCCCTATAAGTAATGAACATAATCTCCAATATATACCCTATCACAAAAGTTTCCTAAAAGCATGTTTCTTGTTTAAATTTTACCCTTATTGATAGGATAGACTATGATTTCATTTTTATCCATATTGAGGGGAAAAATTACCTTGGTGATGAAACTTCAAAGAAAGCACAAAATAAACAGAAGAGATTCCGAGGAATCACATCTACTTGTTCCATAATATTGAAAGTAAAGTGAGTAGTGAGTATTCTTGTTTTACTACTTCTGTAGTAATAGGTAAAGTTTGATATAACGATCCATAAAGATTGCCCCCTATAAATCGACTCATAGTCATGCTTTTAGATTTATTGGGACCATATGCATGTGGAGGTTGGTTAAATGTAACGCCAAGATTGACGAGCGTTCCATCAATAGATGTATGGTAAATTCCAGATTGAAAAGCCGTTTTTGGATTGTCCTCCGTGTTTATATGGCTCACTCGTTGCTGTTCGGTTACTTCTTCTAATTTTTCCCCTTCTTCTATATGATTGGGAAGTTCATTTAAAAAAGAAATAGCAGCAATTTTCCAACCTGTTTTATCCTGTTCCAAAGTAACAATCTCATATTGAGAATCAAAAAAAACTGGGCCTGTTCCTTTAAATTTTTCAGACACATAGATCTTTTGCGAGTTCATGTCCATAACCATTTTAGTATCATCATTGAACGAATAATGTGGGACAATATAAATGGAGAAATCAGTTCCATAAAAAATATATCCTTTTTCTTCTAAAACCAGATGCTCTTGCATAAATTCATTGGCAAATTGAGCAGTCATATATGCTGACAATTTGTTTGCTGCTTCTTCCCATGAATGGTGGTGTTCAGTTAAGGTGAATTGAACTTCATTGGCCTGCTCTAAAAGTTCTTGAACAGCTTGCTTGTTCAAAGTGTTACCAGTGGTTGCTTCAACCTCTTGATTTAACGGTAAAATTAACAAAATTGTTGTCATCAAGAGGCCTAAACTGAACTTTAACAAATGATCTCCTCCTCTATGTATTATCGATACTTGTCCTACTTTGAATTGTAACAATGTTCACGATGTATTAGAGTTTGTTTCGTTCGTAAAATAATGGCATGTTTTGACACTTTATTCTATATCTTATTGCAGATTTTCCCTACCTTTTGCAAGAATAAACAATAATCAACAGAAAAACAAAAATGGTAAGACTACAGCAAAAATTGTAGTCTTACCATTTTGATGATAAAGCGTAGTAGGCAATAAACGCAATAATGAGCGATGCCGCAACCAGGTAGGCTAAGAAAATAGGATTCCTAATAAAAGGATGATCTTGAACTTTTTCATTGATTTCCGTATCATAACCACCTGTTTGGTACTTTGTATTTTTAGCTATTTTCATCGTGTAAAAGAAGCCAATGACTAATATGAGAAGTGCTAGGACAGATAATACTGCAGTAAGCATCGTCATGGAAATCCCCCTAGTTGTGTAAGTATATATACTATATAGTTACACAAAAGAGTTACCGTTATTCAGGTTTTAAAAGAGAGCACTTTGCTCATATAAGTATTCATAGGTTAAATCAATGAACAGGAATTGATCCCGATTAATCGGATACGAGAAGGTTCGGATTGTTTCTCCTGACTCAATATCGCTATATGAATCGGAAAGAATCCCTCTCTGTTCGAGCCTCATTCTCATAATATTTTCAAGAAAGTAGGGTCTCCAGCTCCAGTTTTTTTCATAATATGAGGAATGGAGCTCCCAGCCATTCTTTGTTTTAAGATGGTTTGCAGATTGTTGAAATCCATCTTCGTCACAAATATAAATTCGAAAGCTATAAGTAGATAAGTCATTCGAGATGGACTTAATGAGTGCATCACCTTGATATTCTTTTTTATTTCTTAGTAATAATCCATGGACAATTTGCTGGAATCGCTCTGAAAGCTGATGAATGTTTTGAATTTTTCTTTTTTCATGTTCTATAAAGTGACTTATTTCATTCTTAAGCTTTTCTTTTAGTAAGTTTTCATTGATAAAAGAGTCACTCGGTTCTTGTAAATAGAAGCCTTGATAATATCGTCCTCCGTTACTCCATGCATATTGAAGCTGATAAAGTGTCTCTATGTCTTCATATAGAAGTGCAGCTCCAATTTTACGAGCAAGTAATGAAAGAGAGAATAAAATATCTTGGTAGGAAGTCAGAACGTTGGTCTTTCTAAGCATATGTAGGTCAACTTTTAATATATCAGGTGCAATCAGACCAATTCGATCAATACTGCCTGTTCCATTTCCGACATTATCCACAGCTATTTTGATCCCATATGTTCGATAATACATAAGTAAATGATTTAACTGTTCAATATCTCCC
This sequence comes from Bacillus sp. DJP31, assembly GCF_049310945.1. Lineage (NCBI taxonomy): Bacteria > Bacillati > Bacillota > Bacilli > Caryophanales > Bacillaceae > Bacillus > Bacillus sp. DJP31. The sequence goes on from NZ_JBMERO010000008.1 coordinate 10,152, forward strand.
AGAAAATCATGCTCTGTTATTTCTAGAACAAGATGATTTAATGGGAACCCCTTTTCTTGATACGTCAAAAGCAGCTCGAGCAACGCCATACCTTGATCTCTCATTAGTAGGTTCGGGTTTCTGTTAATAAATAAAAATGGGGATGAATCGTGCATGAGCCAATAATCAAGTGCATTTTTTACCACTATATCATCTACTTCAAGGCGATATTCATCAGGAATTGCTCTGTCTTGAAAAAAAGGGCCAAGGCTAATAATGCCTTGATCAGATTTATACCTTCCTAAAACCTCATACCCGAGCACTTTTCGCTCATCAGCTGTAAAGATAGCTTGAAAATGTGGGGTCACCATAGATAAATTACTTAAGATGTCTAACGGATCCATTCCCCCAGCTCCCAACTTATATATTTTTTATGTATTATATCATGAAAAACGCAAACATCTAACCTGCAAACATCCCTTTACCACTTTAAAGCACCGGGGGCCTGTCCCCCGATGCTTTAAAGTACTAAAACGGAAACTGATTTAGCCATTGTCCGCCGTCCATCGTTATGCATTCTCCATTAATATATCCAGCTTCATCAGAGAAAATGTAAGCAGCAAGTCCTGCGATTTCTTCTGGTGTTCCTAATCTTCCAAGAGGGACACTTTGAATCGTTCGCTTGGCTGCTTCCTCTGATTCCCAAAGCTTCTCTGCACCACCCGTTCGTTCGATAGGTCCGGGTGCAATGGCATTCACACGAATTCCATACTTTCTTCCCCATTCGACAGCTAACGTTCTAGTCATCGAGAGTACCCCTGCCTTTGCACTAGCAGAGTGAATTACACCAGCTCCGGCATCCCACGCATATGTAGCCACCATGTTGATGATGCTTCCTTTAATTCCCTTTTCAATCCAATATTGCCCAACAGTTGAACTACAGTAAAAGGTCCCATTTAATACAATATCAATGACAGACTTCCAGCCATTTGCTGTTAGCTTTTCAGCTGGGCAGATAAAGTTTCCTGCCGCATTATTTACTAAAAAATCAATTCGACCGAATACTTCATTTGTTTTTTCTACCATATGTTCAACATGCTCTGGCACTCTAACATCCATTTGAATGGTCAACACTTGACCATCAAATGTTTCAATTTCCTTTTTTGCTTCCTCTAGCTTCTCAATGGTACGACCTGTAATAACCACGAATGCACCATCTTTAGCAAAACGCTTTGCCATATACATCCCCATACCACTAGATCCACCTGTTACAATTGCAACTTTTTCTTTCATACATTCAACCCCTTTTTAGTAACATTTTCAAATCTATCTTATCACTACTGTTATGGCTAGAAAAATAGTTTAGGATAAAAAATTTATAATTTTTTATATTTTCACACTAAAAGAATGCAATCCAATGCTGGAAGGACCCTTCATTAATAAAGAACTCTACTATTGTACTATGATGGTTTTAAAGGGGGCGGTCTTTGGGTTGTGTTTTTGGACTTCGAGCCGAGACTACCCTCCCCCCCAATATGCTTCTCCCCCTCCCTACCTGAATGAAAATTCAGGTAGGGAGGGGGGCTTTAAATAAACTAAACAAATTAATTATACATACCCTCTCTTAAAGTGTTTTTTATCAATCCATGTTATAATTTTATATAATAAAAAATTGACAGATTGGACAAAAAAATGACTGATCAATACACACGCAGGGGTTTCTTAAAAAAAGCATACCGTTTAACGATAGGAGCCATTTTAGCTTCTACTTTTGGTTACACTTATTCTCGGTATATAGAGCCTAAACAAATGGAAATCAATCATCTCGATCTATTATCCCCTAAAATACCTAAGAATTTTGACGGAATTAGAATACTGCAATTTAGTGACACTCATATTGGGCACTATTACGATAAAAAGCAATTTACAAAGCTCATTCAGAAAATAAACGAACTAGAACCAGACCTGGTTCTTTTTACAGGTGACTTAATTGATGCACCTCATACTTATCAAGGAGCAAACGAGCTAGTGCCATTGTTAGTAAGTATTAATGCACCACTTGGAAAATTCTCCATTTACGGAAATCATGATCACGGCGGATATGGAACTGAAACTTATAAGCACATTATGGATCATTCTGGCTTTAAACTTCTGATGAATTCTTTTGAATCCGTAACTATACTAGATGAACAAATCGTTGTAGCTGGTTTAGATGATTACATGTTAGGTAGACCTGATTTTGAACAAACATTAGGAGACATTGAAAAAGGCATATTTACAATTTTCCTTGCACATGAACCTGATGTTGCTAAAATAAGTCATTCCTATCCAATCCAAGTGCAACTTTCAGGACATAGTCATGGCGGACAAATCCAGCTACCCTTTTACGGCCCATTAGTCACTCCTCCGTTTGCTACAGAATATATCGAAGGATTTTATAAAATCGGCCAGGAGCCACTGACCCTTTATGTAAATCGTGGCCTTGGGACAACTCGTGTTCCCTTTCGATTTTTGTCAAAGCCGGAAATTACTCTTTTCACATTGAGAAAAGAGTAATTTTCCTCGAACTAGGCGTATTCCTCCCGATTAGCCTCTGACGAAGATAAAGGAAAAGGAAACTCTATTTTTGTGCGTGAACTAGACACTAAACTATTGAATACCATATGAAAAACGACATTTCAACTTATAAAGTAGACTATTTTTGTGTTTACTCATTGAATTAGCTGATGTGCATTTAAATCGATAGTTCTAACTAAGATAAACTATGAAATTACCCTTATATTCACATAAAATATGAAAGATATCTTTCGTTAAGTTAACTGGTTACATCTTTTTCGACGTTAATGCAAATCATGTCAGCTATTTCTTAAGACTAATTGGGTTTTATTTTACTATATCAGCAAATATTTGCTTATTTCGACGATTAATCATATTTTATCAGCGTTAATTCGATTTTATCAGTGGTTTTATTGATATATCGGCGATAAGACATTTATTACCACAATATTGTAAACACTCATCTCCTTGAGTTTGAAATAAATTTTGATAAGAAAAAAAAGCGTGAAGATAAGCTCTTCACGCTTTTTATCTCAGAAATCCATCCTCAATTTCTTGTGCTGGAATTGGTCTACTAAATAAGTATCCTTGTGCTTTTTGGCACTCTGCTCTTCTTAAAAATTCTGCCTGTTCCTCAAGTTCAACACCTTCAGCAATGACATTAAAACCAAGACTATGCGCCAAATGTATAATCGTTGTTGTAATAGCAGCATCCTTATCATCGGTTAATACATCTCGTACGAAGGATTGATCGATCTTTAATGTGTTTAAAGGAAACCTCTTCAGATAACTTAAAGAAGAATACCCGGTTCCAAAATCATCCACTGATATTTGAACTCCAATTTCTTTTAATCTATTTAGAATTAAAATTGTTTCTTTTGTATCCTGCATAGCACCTTCTGTTATTTCGATTTCTAATTGAGAAGGATGAATACTGTTTTTTATTATTGAGTGGTTGATTACTTCAACAAGATTTGGTTGTTGAAATTGTCTTGCCGATAAATTCACAGCAATTGAAATGTTTGTAAACCCTTTTAGCTTCCATTTCCTAAGTTGAGAGCAAACTTCCTCAATCACCCATTCACCTATTGGAATAATCAACCCTGTTTCCTCTGCTAAAGGAATGAAATCAGATGGAGAGATAAACCCAAGTAATCCACAGTTCCACCTTAGCAATGCTTCAAAACTATTAATGTCTCCCGTATATAAATCTACTTGTGGCTGATAGTAGAGTACAAGTTCATTTTTTTCAATGGCTTTTCGCAGACAGGTTTCAATTAGCATTGTTTGCGAATCTCCTCTTCGCATATCGGTAGAGTAAAATTGGAAATGACCTCTTCCACGTTCTTTTACACGATACAAGGCTGTATCAGCACTTTTAATTAACGTCTCACCATCTATCCCATCATTGGGAAACAAACTGATTCCGACGCTAGGAGACACAAAAAATTCATGGGTAGTAAGCAAGAATGGTAATTTGAATAATTCAATTACTTCTTCAGCAAGCTTGTGGGTTTCACATCTAGATATATTTTCGATAATAAGAATAAATTCATCTCCACCTTGACGGTAGACAGTAATTCCTTCTCCCTTAATCGAAAGAAGACGCTGTGCGACTTCTTTTAAAAGGAGGTCACCAATGTTATGTCCCATGCTATCATTTAAAAACTTAAATCGGTCTAAATCGACATACATTAAACTGAGAGTTTGATTTTTTTGAGTCGCATGTTGTACTAATTCTTGTAAATCTTCTTTTAAAGAGCTCCGATTTGGTAAGCCCGTTAAATGATCATGGTAAGCAATGAACTTCATCACTTCATCATTTCGAACTTGTTCTGATATATTTCTAATAATGCTATATACACCTGTTATTTCCTGGTTGACAACAATGGGTACCATTTTTAATTGCACATGTATAGTTGAACCAGATTTATTCAGCATCTTGCATGTAACATGATCCTTAGTCTTTCCTTTAAGTGTCCCTTGCAGAAGTGAATCTACTAGTTTAACATCCTCAGGTAGAAGCAAGTCTGTAAGATAAAGGTGAGTAAGTTCTCTCTCTGTATAGCCTGTAATGGTATATGTTGACGGATTAGTCTGAAGGATTACACCACTTTTATTCAAAGAGCAAACGGCATCATTGTTATGGTCCATAAGGGATCGGTATTTCTGCTGACTTTCTATTAATCTTAGCTTTTCCAGCATTTTTTCAGTAATGTTTCTAGTAACACAAACTACAAAGATACATTGTCCATCATCATCTAGAATAGGTGTTAATATTGACTCCCCAATAACCTCTTCGTCATCAATTTGAATGGTATCTAAAAAGGTAATGGGTACAATGTTTTGGGCTGCTTTTTCATACTTTTCTTGTAAACGTATAGCAATATTACTCGGTAGCACCTCTTGTAATGTAAGACCTAAGCTTGATTTAGAGATTTTAGCATGCTTATATGCCGCTTTATTTGCATAAATATAAGTAAAGAGTGTACCTTTATCCACCCTCATCAAATAGACCAAATCATTTACTGCATTTAGAATAATCTCATTTATAATATTTTCCATTTTATTGGAATATCCTTTATCCTGAACATCTATATGTAATTGTTGTTTGATTCGACTCATTATATATCCATCCTTAAGTGAAATTAACCGTTATCTTCTATACTAACAAAGACCTAATAAAAAAGAATGCCTATTATTAATGTATATATATTCCACTTCAAGTAATGGAGTTCCTTCTTTTTCGACAAATAACTTACATATTTACTTTAACAGAAATAATTAAAAAAAAGAAGACTACCTTTATAAGGGTAGTCGATTTGCTACATATCCAATTCTTTTGTAGTTTCTAAATGGGCTTGTCGATTAAAGGGCCACCAATTTCCTTTTCCAAAAACCTTTACCATCACAGGAACGAAAAACGGCAAAAACACAAGTGCGTACAAGATTAGTCCACTTAATACTAGAGTAGCAATTTGCAATAAGGATAGCACTCCAGACGGATACATAGCAGCAAAGGTTCCAGCTAATATAATCGCCGCTGAAAAGATGACAGTTCCCATGTTCTTCATTGCCTCAATCATAGCATCCTTCACCGTTAACTCCTTATACTCGTTAAATCGATCCATTAAGAAAATGGAATAATCCACACCCAGTGCCATTAAGATGACAAAACCGAAGAACGGCACTGCCCAGCTAATTCCTGGATATCCTAAGATATTGACAAAAATGATTTCATTTATTCCCGAAGCTGTAAAGTAAGTTAATACTAGAGAAGCAAGTAGATAGATTGGCATAATCAGTGAACGTAAAAGAATGATTAAGACAATCCCGATTCCAATCAGCATAAAAATCACCGTTCTTGAGTAATCTGCTTTTGAAATATTATTAAGGTCAGCATACGTACTCGTTACACCAGAAATACCAATTCGAGAATTTTCTAATGGAGTACCTGATATTGCTCGTTTTACTGCGGATTCAATGAGATCCATTTGCTCTAGAGCTTCGTTCGAGTATGGATTGGAAGATAAGATGACATCAAATGTCGCTACCTTCCGATCATTGGATAAATACGTATCTAGTACTTGGGCGAAATCTTCTGATTCTAGTACCTCTTCTGGCATATACCAGCCAGTAATTTCTTTATCGGGACTTTTTCCTAATTCCCCTAAATACTCAATAGCACTTCCTAAACCACCAGATACTTCTTCTAGTCCGCTAGCACCATCCGAAAGACCCATAGATAGAACTCCGAGTTGGTCGATAAGCGCCTGAACACCTTCGCCAACCTCTCTTTGACCATCTCCCACCTTCGATAGTCCAGAAGACACTCCAGGTAGTTCATTTATGACCTTTTGCTGACCTGTTGCAGCCTGATCTAAACCTTTTTGAAGTTCATTAATTCCAAATAAAATCTCTTGAAGACCTCCATTGACCTGTGAGTGACCTTGAACTATTTGAGCAAACCCTGCATTAACCCCTAACAAATTTGTCTGGATACCAAGAAGGTTTCGGTTTAATTCAATTAAATCTAGATTAATGCTAACTAGATGTGATTGCACCCCTGCTACTAGTTCTTTAAGTATGTTAAAGTCTTCATCGTTTTCAATATCATAGTTTCTTTCTATGTTTGAAAAAAGGACACTTGTTTCTTCTAACTTATCTTCTTGAATACCAACTAAAGATTGAATTCTTTGATAACTAGGGCTTAACTGCTTTAATCCATTTTCAAGTTGAACATAGCCATTATAAAGATTTCCACTATTTTCTGTTAACAAAGTAGCCGAGTTTAAAGCTTCATCTAGTCCCTTTTTCAACTCATCTATACCGACGCTACCTTCCCTTAGTCCATTATTGATTTGAATGAGTCCATTCTGGAGCTCACCTACACCTTGTTTAAGCTCATTTGTACCAAGTACTAATTGATCAATACCATTCGTTGCATCCTCTAACTGGGGCTTAGATTCGGTTAAGGACTCAGACGCTTCAAGAAGGCCACTACTTATTTGATCAACCCCATCTGTTCCTTGACCCAGGCCCTCACCTAACTGCTCAGCTTGATGGGATACGTAAAATTCTTGAATTTCTTCGCCTAATGGTCTAGTTATACTTCTCACCTTAGCCACAGAAGGTAATGCAGCTACCTCGCGTGAGATATTTTCAAATATAGGCATAAAACTTTCATGATCCATTGATTTATCATATTTTATTACGATCTTAGCTGGTAATGACTCACCAGGACCAAAGCTTTCTGAAATAATGGAGAAGGCTTTAACTGAGTCATAATCATCTCCCATTTCGTCTAGGGCATTAAACGACAAGCTTCCATCATACATCACGAGTGCAGGTAGAATAATGGCTGCAACAAGTAAAAGGCTGACAAGCGGACGTTTAAACGAAAATGATCCTGCCGCTCCCCATAGTACACTTTGTTTATGCTGAAGTGAACCTTTGGATGGCCAAAAGACATATTTTCCCAATGTCACCATAAAGAATGGTACAATTGTCCATAATGCTAGTAAAAGTACAGCTACACCGATTGCGACCGCAGAAGCAGATTGATAGAGCTTAAAGGTTGCAAAACCAATTGATGCAAAGCCAATTAAAACAGCTAATCCACTAAAAAAGACTGTTCTACCTGCTGTTTTATAGGTAATTTGAACAGCGTCATGAACAGAATGTCCATGAGAAAGTTCTTCCTTAAATCGACTAAGTAGTAAAATACAATAATCGGTTCCAATTCCAAATAATATGGCTACTAGAAATATTTGCGTGAAGTTAGATAAAGGAAAATTAAAAATATCTACCATAAAGGCTACAACTGCCTGACTAGAAACATACGTAACCCCTACCGTTACAAGTGGAATTAGCGGTGTAACAATTGATCTAAAAACCAAAATAAGCACCGCGAGTATAAATACAATCGTTATAATCTCAGTCTTCTGTAATCCTTCTTGTGAGCTAACTACAACATCTTCATCAATAAATGCTCCGCTAGTCATATAAAAGTTAGTTGAGCTTATCGATTCTAGTGTCTCTTGTAAATCCCTTCTTATCTTGCCTATTTCTAAATCACCATTAAGTGGTATCGTTAATAAGGCGAGAACAGTTTGACCGTTTTCTGATACGAGTTGATCCCTTAGCTCCTCGTTATTAAAATGTGTAGTGATTTCTGAAATAGACAGATCTACTTTTTTGTCATTTAATTCCTGTATGGTTGACTTAATATCACTAATTTGTTCTGTTGTTAACGACTGTTTTTCATGAAATACGACTGCTACCGTACTAGTATTTTTTCCATCAGAGGATTCTGCTAGTATTTGATCAGCAATTGAAGAACGGTACCCCTCAGGAACTGAAATTTGACCCTTATCACGAACAAGTTCATCCATTGGTGGTGCATAAACAAGTAACAATCCTAAAATAATTGCCCATAGTACTAACAAAAACCATCTTGCTTTCATAATTAATTGCACCCTTAAGCACCCCCATGTTTTTTCTCAATAATCGTAGCAATTTTTTCGTAAATCCCAATGAATTGCTCTAATTCTTCTTCCGTAAGCTCTTTTAAATAAGACTTGACAAACTCCTGAATTTGAATCTCACCCTTTTGATAGACCTCATCGCCTTTTTCAGTTGTTTCCAAATAAACGGATCTTCTGTCATCTTCTCTTTTTGTGCGATTCACATAGCCTTTGTTAACAAGACGATCTATTTTGCCAGTTATAGCACTTCGATTCACATCACAAATATCAGCAAGCTCAGAGGCCTTGCATGGTCCAAAATTCTTTAAATAACGGAGTACGATGTACTGCTCACTCGTCATATCATCTAATACCTGCTCAGAAATAATGGACGAGATTCTTCTAGTGGCAAAAAAATAAATTTCCTCATAACGGCGAATGAATTGATGTAGTTTTTCTTGTTCCATAATTGACTTCCCTTCAATACTCACCACTTAGTTCACACTATGAACTATTCATAGTGATTACTATAATACAGTGGACATTGTCATGTCAATCTGAATAATGTTTGAATTGGCGAAAAAATAACAGTTATCATTGATGATAACTGATACAATAGAAATATTTTCGAAACTGGTAGTTTAGATAATCTTCGAAAAATAATAGCCTATAAGAAAACTAAAAATACTTAAACTAAAAGTACTAATGGAATATTGAAAGAATCTAAACCATTTTTTATCTAGTAGTAATTTTACACAATCCAAAGAAAAGGTTGAGTACGTTGTAAATGAGCCAATGACACCAACAGTTGCACCAAGTATGAGGCTCGAGAAGCTATCATTCATTCCGACTGTAACATTCAAAATCAACCCTAGTAAAAAAGACCCTATTCCATTTATAAAAAGAGTTGGTATATAGCTTTCCAATGTTGGAAATTGCTTTGCTAGGAACGCTGCAAACCAATATCGTCCTAAGGAGCCAATCACCCCACCGATACATATATAGAGCCAAATCATTTATCTATAGCCCCTCTCATTGCAGATGATTTAGTAGCCAAATTTATCCCCACTAGAGTAAAGACTAAACCCAATATCCATGTTGCGATTAGATAAAATCCAAAGATTAGGTGGTGACCTGTCTGCAATAACAGTACTAGTTCACTTGATAAGGTAGACATTGTTGTGAATCCACCACATAGACCTGTGCCTAAAAGAAGCCACAGCTCTTCCTTGAACCCTTTATTCTTTAACCAATGAAACACAAACCCTATTAGGAAACACCCAAGCAAATTTACAATGAACGTTCCGGCAATCGAAAAAATTTCCGGGAAAAGAGTTCCAATTCCGTACCTCATTCCTGCTCCAATAAATCCTCCAACCGAAATATATAAACTCTTTAAACCAGCCATCTTTCTTTGCCGCCTTCCTATTAAATGAACGTACATGCTCAAAAATAGTCATATCACCATATTATATAACGAATTCAAGTTAAGGAGGCAATTTGAATGATTTATCCACAATACAGATCATACGAACAACAACACGATCAACGATTCCCATTCTTACCTTTTTTAGCAGGTCTTGCAGTTAGCCCTTTTTTATATGGAGGTTATGGACCTAGACCATATTACGGACCATATGGATATAGACCAAGACCATTTTATCGTCCACGTCCCTATTATGGAGGGTATCCTTACGGCGGGTATTACGGACCAAAGTATTAATAGTAAGTTAGAATGAACGAAAAACCAAAAAAATACCAAAAAGAAGCCTACAGAGTTAGGCTTCTTTTTGGTAAGAATAAAAAATCCGAGTAGCTATTCCTCATCCTCAAGAACACGGTAAGCTTGTTCGTAAAGTACCATTTGACTATGAAGATCAGGTTCATTCTCACTTCTTTGAACATAGCTGTAATCACCAAACGGATCTTGTACTCTTGCCTTTACATTATCGGATAGCTGAATTTCTAAGATATGAGCTATTCGCTTTTTTATCGAATCCTCGAAGATGGGAAATAAAATTTCTACTCTCTTCTCCATATTTCTAGTCATCATATCTGCTGAAGATAAGTAGGTTCGTTCTTCACCGTTATGATAAAAATAATAGATTCGACTATGTTCTAAAAATCTTCCAACAATACTTCTTACACGAATATTATCACTAACTCCCGGAATTCCAGGACGCAAACAGCAAATACCTCTCACAATTAAGTCGATTTTGACTCCAGCCTTGGAGGCCTCATAAAACTTCATTATTAAAGCTTTGTCAGTTAATGAATTCATTTTCGCAATAATTCTTCCATTATTAAATTTTTGTTGAAGATGAATTTCCTGTTGTATGAGCTCAATAAACTTCTTCTTCATATCAAAGGGTGAAATGGAAAGATGGTGGAAATCGGGTATTTCTGTATATCCACTTAAATAATTAAAAAAGTTAGTTGCATCTATTCCAAACTTCCGCTTTGAAGTGATTAACCCCATATCCGTATAAATCTTTGCTGTTTGATCATTATAATTACCTGTACCAAGATGAACAAAACGTTCAATTCTTCCGTTTTTCTGACTCACGATAAGAGTGATTTTACTATGGGTTTTTAACTGTGTCATTCCATAAATAACATGACAGCCGGCTTTTTCTAATTCCTTCGCCCATTGAACATTGTTTTCTTCATCAAATCTGGCCTTTAGCTCAACTAAAACAGTAACTTGTTTCCCGTTTCCAGCTGCACGCTTAAGGGCATCAATAACAGGAGAATCCCCACTGACTCGATACAATGTTTGTTTAATTGCTAAAACATTTGGGTTTTCTGCGGCTTCTTCAACAAGATCAAGGACCGGTTCAAACGACTCATATGGATGATGGAGAAATACATCTTGATCAAGTACCTTTTCAAATATATCTTCATCAGAGTTTAAATCTTTAGGTGGTTGTGGTATCAGTGTAGGAAACGTCAAATGCTCTTTTATCGCTCCAAAATGCCGAGTGAAGCTAAACATAAATGATAAATCCAAAGGACCTTCTATTTTGTAGACATCCTTTTCATGGATTTCTAAGACATCTAAAAGATAGGATAAAATATTCTCATCAAGACCTTCTTTAGTTACTTCTAAACGTACTGCCGTTCCCCATTTTCTCTTCTTTAATTCTTTTTCTATCTCCTTCAACAAATCTCTAGCGCCTTCTTCATGGATCGTCATATCTGCATTTCTTGTAATTCTGAAGTGGGTCAGAGTATTTACTTTGTACCCTCTAAAAAGCTTATGTATGAAATAGCTTATAAGATTCTCAAGCAAAACAATATGGTGAGATTCTTGCTCTCCAGGGAGGACAATGAACCGATCAATTACAGATGGAACTTGAACGATCGCAAGTTTATTTCGATTCTCTTCCACTTCTTCTTCGTCCTCTAAAAAAACGGCAATATTCAAACTTTTATTTAACAGCATTGGAAATGGACGATAGGCATCAACAGCCAGCGGAGTTAAGACAGGAAAAATTTGATCATCAAACAATTCTTCTAAGTATCTTTTTTGGCTAGTTGATAAGCTGTCGATGTCTGTGAAAGTAATACCTTCATCCTCTAAAGGCTTTATTAATAGGTTATTAAAGCACTGGTATTGAAGATGGACAAGTTCATGAGTTTTAATTGATATTCTGTTTAATTGATTTTTAGGAGTAAGTCCAGCTTTATTCTCAGGTTTTTTAAAACCGACCTTGACTTGATCTTTTAACCCAGCAACTCGTACCATAAAAAACTCGTCCAAATTGGAGCTGAAGATCGAGAGAAAATTTAACCTTTCAAATAAAGGATTGTTTATATCTATAGCCTCTTCCAAAACTCGTTTGTTAAAAGCTAGCCAGCTTAATTCACGGTTATTATAGAACTTTGGATTCTCTAACTGAAGCCTTTCTTCATTCTTTACTACCATAATACACTTCCTTTACTTGTTCTCTCATTCATCGTATCAATCTTAGGTGAGTTAGAAACAAAGATAATGTAAAAGTTTTGTAAAATTACTGAGCGCTCTTCTCTATCTATACTAACTTGTGAAACTGCAATATGACTGTTCTTTTAAGAATCTTTTCTAAAGGTCGTTTTTGCTTTTCAGCTTGATACTGCTCAGACTTCCAATCCTGATCACAGTACAAATGGATTACCGTTATTAGGCCATCATGGTTAATTTCGATTCTCTTAACAATACCTCGTTTTGTCCCATTTAAACTATGACTAAACTTTAGGAGCGTTCCAAGAAGTCGAAGCTTCCTTTGCTCATCCTTCGAAAACCAATTCGTAAATGGAGTAATAAATTGTTTAAATGACTCCTTAGATTTATAAGAAGCTAGTAAAGCAATCAATAGTCTTTCACGATGCATTAAACCATCAATCGTACGATTTGTTAATAGATAGAAGGTATGTTGACTACTTGATTCTGAATCTATATATTCACCAATATTAAAAACATAGGCTGCTTTTTTTAAGTAAAATAAGTCTTCATCATTTAGTAATTCACACTTTTGTTGTATTAATTCCTTATAAAGGAAGGTTACTGTTTTATTTAAATGAGTAACTTGGTCATGATTAATTTCAAAATCTAGGGCTAAGTCATGAAAGCTTTCTTCTACGACATCTGGAAAAATAGGTGTTGCATATGGTTTCATTAGCTCCTCATAAAATACTCCTTCACGGAGTCCCTTTTTGCTAAGGATGAAGCAAGATGCATGACAAATTTGCAATAGGACGTCAAACACTTCTAAGGCAGGTAAGATTACATCGGCACGGTCTTTTGATAAACCTTCAACTCTTTGAAGCTCTGTAAAGGATAATGGAATCAAAAACTGTTTAACGAGTCCTAAATCCTCTCGTTTAAGCTCATACTGATGCAGTCCTGCTAAGGGGTAGTTTTTCATCGATTGATCTATTTGTACAACATTCCTTGCACTACCACCGATCCCTATAATTGGGATATTTATTTGCTCAGAAAGCCATGGTAAACTCGTAAATTGCTCCGATAGATAGTTTCGTAATTGATCAAGTTCCTCTTGTGTCGGAACCTCACCTTTAATAAATTGTTTCTTTAAAGAGATGATTCCAAATGGAAAGCTATGATACTTGAGGAGCTGCCGATTTTTAAACAATGTAACCTCCGTACTGCCTCCACCGATATCAATGGTAATTCCGTGTTCAATCGGAGTAGAATTTACTACGGCTAAGTATCCGTAGAAGGATTCTTCATACTCAGACAAAACAATCATGTCAAAATCGGTAGATTCTTTGACCTTTTGTACAATAATGTCCTGATTAACGGCTTGACGAATCGTAGCAGTCGCAACACATTTAATTTGCTCCAGTCTATGGTATTGGGTGATTTGTTGAAAGCTTTTAAGTGTTTCAATCAGCTTGTTGATTCCTTCATCGTCTAATACTTTATCTTCATTAAGATAATTTCGTAACCGGGCCACCGTTTTAATATTTTCAAGTTCCTTATATCGTAATCCTTTATCTTTTTTATAAATAACAAGGCGCATTGAGTTTGATCCAACGTCAATAATTCCTACTTTTTGATTCAATCTCATTCACGATCCTTTTTTTATCAAAGTTTTTCACATCTTTTTCATTAAATTTCATTATAATACAGTAGGTTTTATTTTAATATAAGAGCATTCTTTTTTTCAGCTGTTTTCGTTAAACATTGTTGCTATTTACCCAATAGATAAGTGGTTGATTGCAGCGAGGAGATGCACCATTCCCCGGGACGGGCAGTGATCATCCTCAGCGCACAGCGCCAAACGTTGAGTCTCACCTGTCCCGCTGACCTTCGCAGAAGTCTCGCATATCCGTTCCAATGAACTTATTTATCGAAGGGAGTATTTTACAAAATTCCTATAAATAAACAATATTTTATAAAAGTGCCTTATTTTATGACATGTTAAGGGGGTATTTTATATGATTCACTTTGTAAAAACAGGTGAAACACTAGCCATTATAGCTTTAAACTACCGTACCTCTGTTGCAACCCTTATTAATGCAAATAATTTACAAAATCCAAACCTTCTTTACACAGGACAGCCAATCACGATACCAGGTATACCTTCTCCTGAAACCATCCCTTACTCCATCTGGGTTTCTTTATCAAAAAGAACCTTATCCCTCTACAAAAATTACAATTTAACAAAGGTTTATCCGATTGCAGTCGGGAAGATACTAAGACAAACCCCTGTTGGTGATTTTGTTATTGTTAATCGTGAACCCAATCCAGGTGGTCCTTATGGATCTATGTGGTTAAGTTTATCTAAAATACATTATGGAATACACGGTACTAATAATCCTAGATCCGTTGGAAAAGCTGTCTCAGCAGGATGTATTCGTATGTATAACCTTGATGTTCTCGAGTTGGCCAATACAGTATCAAATGGAACGGCGGTATACATTAGGCCATGATCCTAAGTAGCTACTTCAGCCGTTTTCTCGTTTAAATAGGTCTTTCCAATAAAAAATTTGGCAATTTTGCAAAAATAAGCTATTATAGGATAAAAGAAAGGAGAACATGCAATGGACGATACTAATAAAACACCAATCGAACAAACAATTTGCAACCTTACCCATGCGATCTTTTCAGTAAATCGACATGCTAAGACAGCACCAGATCCTAAATTTTTATACTTGCTAAAGCGCAAAGCATTAGAAAAATTGGTTCAAGAAGGAAAGGCAAAGAAGGTTGGTTTGCATTTCTCCAGAAACCCTAAAAATAGTAAACAACAGTCCGATGTCCTTGTTTCAGCAGGCGATTATTTTTTTCATTTGCCTCCATCAAAAGAAGACTTCGAACATCTTCCACACTTAGGTTCCTTAAATCAAACTTATCGTAATCCAAAAGCAAATATGTCATTATCTCAAGCAAAAGAGGTACTCCAAAATTATGTAGGTGCGCTACCTTCAACACAAAAACCTCAAGAAAAACCAGGAAATAGAAAATACCAAAAACCAGTTTTCAAACGTCTAGGAGAAAGCTACCGATAGCACCAAACTTGAGCCTTCATTAGGATTAAATTGTAATAATAATCAGCAAAAAGAGCAACAAAAGTCGTAAGCCTTTTGTTGCTCTTTTTTTCATCCCTTATTTTTACCGGTTTTTAGTTCGGGTTTATGGGTCTTCAGTTTTTTTTGTTTTCGTGCTGTGGCCGCCCTTCCTCGAATAAACTCCACCTTCTACCCACCTGAATGGCCACATTCAGGTTCTACAAAAACTCTCACAGACTACTAAAGTCAATCCTACTTTTAGCCACCTACAGAATGAGTTGGTCGATTAGTTGAACTAATTCTGCAATTTCCGGTTTACTTACTTGGGCATTTGCACCAACCTTTTGCCCTTTGTGACGGAGGTCTTCTGTGATAAGGGAAGAGAAAATAATGACTGGAATGATGGATAATTGAGAGTCTTCCTTTATACGCTTTGTTAAATAGTGCCCGTCCATTTGTGGCATCTCAATATCAGTAATGAGAATTTTCACTTCATCTTGTATCAATTTACCATCTGCAATGACACTTTCAAAATAAGTTAACGCATCTTTCCCATTTTCGAAAAATTCTAAGTTTGTGTACCCAGCAGCACCAAGCGTATCTTGTATTAGCTTTCGAAGAAGCGGAGAATCCTCAGCAATAAGAACTCGTTTATTTGAACGTTCACGGTGTCCGAGCTTTAATATTTGATCTTTCGTTATACCAGTGGAAGGATTGATTTCTACTACTATACTTTCAAAGTCTAGTAATAGGATCATTCCATTTTCTCGCTTAACAACGCCTATAATTTTACTTTCAATTCCTTGATACATTTCACTTGGTTTTTCAATTTTATCCCATGAAACTCTGTGAATTTGCGTTACTGTATGCACATGGAAAATCATTTTTGATTTATTAAATTCAGCCACGATAAATCGATCTTGTGCAGGCGATGTGGAATCGGGAAGTCCTAATGCTTTAGCAATACTAACTACAGGTAAGACTTCACCTCTAATTTCAATGATTCCTTCAATAAAAGGGTGTGCCCCGGGTATCTTTGTAATTGTTGCTGGATTAATTATTTCTTTAACTTTTATCACATTAATACCAAATCGATTTTCACCTATCGTGAATTCAACTATTTCTAGTTCATTTGTCCCTGTTTCGAGTAGAATTCCTTTGTGTTTATTTTCCATAAGTTTAGCGCATCCTTTCAAAACCTTCTCACTATGTTTATCGACATTTTAAAGGGTTCTTGCATGCTTGAACTATAAATTTGTTCCATTTATTTAGTTTCGTACTTTTTGAGGTCCTTTCAAGAAAATAAACCTGCTAAAAAATCGCAGGTTTATTTTCTAATATAAGTATTTGAGGACTCTCTCATCAGCTAAATTCGTATCAATCGGGCAAATTGTTGAATCACGCCCATATTGCCATAACCAAACATTTGACTGACACTCCGGACTTACAGGATTATATTTTGGAGCTGTTCGTTCTTTCGTCACACCAATCTCGGGTTCTGCACTCCATAAAATCGTTTGAACAGCAACTTGATTATTTTCTTGAACGGCCTTACAGTATGCATCTTGGAAATTCCCTTTTACCGGATCATGGTATATTCCAGAGCGATATCCTGTAGGAAGCAAGCTCTCAGCCCAACCTCTAATCCAATCACTATCAACAGTAAAAAAATTTTCCACGTTAGCAAACAAAGCGATATCTTTTGGAATTCCTAATCTCTTTGCATGGTAGACAGCATTTCTCGCAGCAATTTGACCTTTGTCATATCCTACAGCTTCAGAGAACACGTTATAAATAGGTAAGACCTTCATACCCTTAGATCGGATGAACGAGATTTCTTCCTTTGTTAAGCCATCTGATACGTTAGGAACATCCGCTAAGTAACGCCCCCAATACTTTGGGCTTCCGTAATTAGATACTACACATGAATATATAGTTTCAGTTACTTTTGCCGCAGAATCAACTCCCCATACTTTTCGGGCCATTATCCTCCACATCCTTCTTCACAGACTAGTTCATGTATATGTAGGAGAAGGCTTGGATAATGATTGTTTTATAATTTGATATAAGAGGGTGTTCAAAAAGTCCGGCAAAAATAGCTTCAAATTTCTTCGTCAGCTCGTCTCTCCGCTCCTCACGTATACAAAACATACGCTCCGGTGCTCAAGACTTCGCTTCCTCGAACTTCTTTGCTCTTTTTGTCCTCCTTTTTGAACAGACTCTATAAGAGTTCTCCCCATGAAAAAAGGAAAACTAGCACATCCGTTCCAATCAACATATACTCCCTAAAATAGCTATTTTTCGATAATAACTACTTTTTCAGTGGCCTCTTTTTATGCACCTGGTTTTTTATACGGAACTCGTAAGTGAAAGATTAGACCTATAATGACAAGAATGATTAAAGATGACAAGGCAATTCGACTTGCTAGATTGCCCTGTTCAGCTAATACGAGAGTAATTGTTCCGTAGATCAGTGGTCCAATGATAGATGAGACCTTACCTGAGAAAGCAAATAATCCAAAGAATTGACCTAATTTCTCTTTTGGTGTCAATTCTACAATGAGAGTTCGTGATGTTACCCACATCGCTCCCATGGATACACCATATAAACTACCTGATATCCAAAACAGCCCTTGAGACGTTGCAACGGCCGCAATAACTAAGGCGATGATTAGTATAGATGCTACAATTGTTATTGCCTTCTTAGCACCGATACTTCTTGTGATATATCCAAATGCGAAAGATCCAATAATACTTGAAACCGTAGATACTAAATAAAGCAATATAAACATAGCAGTCGTAAAGCCAACAACTGCCTTAGCATAGATCGCCATTACCGCAATAGCTGTTGCAATCGCATCATTAAAGAAAAAATATGCGATCATAAATAGAAATATGGATTTATACTCACGCATTTCCTTAAAAGTTGCAATGATTTCACCATAACCACTTAAAAAACTTTTCTTTTCAACCACCGCTTTTCGAGGTGTATCTTTAAGTAGGAAAAACAAAGGTAAGGAGAAAAGTAAATAAAGAATACCTGTTGGAATAAACGCCTCGTGAAACCCGCTATCACCAACGAAAGGATAAACAGCTAATCCGACGAGTGTTCCTAAATATCCAACCGCTACCCCAAAACCAGAAATTAACGGTATTTCCCGATCTTTTCCTAAATCAGTTATCATCGTGTCGTAGAAAACAAGACTTGAATTAAAGAAAAATTTCGCCACGACAAATGATATAAGAACGAGCACAAGACCTAAAGGTAAGCCGAAAATCATTTGTTCTGAGTTGATTGAAGCGAACACACCCATTAATATTGTTGCTGCAATTGATATAAGGGCAAAAGGGACAAGAAATCTTTTCTTTTGGTTTGTCCGATCAATTAATACACCAAATAAAGGTGAGAATAGAACCAGGAAAAAACTGGCTATTGCATTGGCATACGTAATGAATGTACTAGCTATTTGGTTTAAAACCTCATTATTTCCTATTACCTCCTGTAAATAAAACGGGAAAAAAATCGTTGTAATATTAGATGAAAAAATCGTGTTAGCAAAATCATAAAACGCCCATGATAAAACGGGTAAAGATAAATATAATGCCATTGTACTTCGCTGCGAAGGATACGCAACATTATCCTTTTGCTGACTCATTCGTCTCACACCTTTCTTAAACAAATCTCACCTTATTAAATACGACTCTCCCCTCTCTAAACCTCTTCATTTACATCATATTTACAAAGTTTTTACTCTATACCACTCTAAAGCACCGGGGGCCAGGCCCCCATTGCTTTAAATCGATAAAGTAATGACCTCGTTTTTTATCGCATAAGAAGATTCTTTGGATCCATATTAAGGGAAGACTCCTGATAACCCAAGGACGAGAAATTTAAGAATATACTAAGACAAAAAAAATAAAACCCTCTATATTTTTAGAGGGGTTTTAAGGTGTTATCTTTAACAAACTGTATTTGTTTCAGGTGATGTCGATCATATCCCATGAAATCTTCGAGAAGTGACAGGTTAGAGAAGTGATGGTCACTAGTCTTAAAGGAGATTGTTAAATCTTCCTGATTGATTAATTCTAGCTGTTTGATGTATTCTTCTCTCACAGTAACAAATTCTCAAATCAGCTCTTCTTTAGTTACTGATTCCCTAGCGTATTGAGCAGCTCGTTCATTTACCTCTTCGATAGGTGGAAAAGGCTTGAGTAAATCACCACCTTGAACAATTGGAGTCTGCAAGCTAATGATAAATTAATCCCAGCTCAACAAGTAGGAAAGTATTTCTCCTGATGTCCATTTACCGTCTGCAATTGGTTTTACTCATTCTTCCTCTGTCATCTTATGTAGCGATTTGGCCCACTTTAGAAATCCAACATGCTCTTGTATAATTTTATCAGTCGATTTCAAAAAAACTCACCCTTTCAACTTGGAGAATAACTACTTATATTTGTCAAAAGGTAAACGTTTCCCTGTTTATTTCGTTTTTATCGGTAAGGTAATCATTACTTTTGTTCCTGTGTTTACTTCACTGAAATAGTGTAAAGTCCCATTCATTTCACGGATCAGGCGATTTGAGATCATACTGCCTAAGCCAGTTCCCTTCGTCTTTGTTGTATAATAGGGCAGTCCAACCTTCTCTAATTCCTCAGTTGTCATACCTTTCCCATTGTCCTCTATGATGATTTGTACAGTCCTCCTTCTATCACCATCCCGTTTAGAAACTTTGACAAATCCTCCTTCGTCAATTGCTTCTATACCATTTTTCACAAGATTCTTGATAGATTGCTTTAAATGACTCTTATCCACATATACCCTATGGGTACCTTCATTAAAAAAAGAGAGACTAACACCTTGGTAGGAGGCTAATGGACGAAGCAAGTCAACCGTGTCAAATAACACCGTTTCTAAGTCTACCTCTTCAAGCTCAAAAGCGTCTGGCTTGGCCAGCGTTAAATAATTTGTAATTATTTTATTTGTTCGATCAAGCTCTTCTATAATTAAAGGAGAATACTGCCTAAGTTTTTCATCCTTCGTATCTTTTACCAAAAATTGAATGAAACCACGGACCGTTGTGAGTGGGTTTCTAACCTCGTGTGCAAATGAGGCTGCCATTTGACTAACTGTAGCTAATTTATCTAAATAAACAGTTTCATCTAAAATGTGATTGGATGAAATCATCCTCTCGATAACAATGACTAGTGCTAAGTATGTAATTGAAAACGAGCTGAAGTAGATTAAGTAAAAATTTATATTAAGATGATCAACTGAAACATAGATAACAACTATGTAGGAAAGTAAATACAAAAATAAGATAAAAAGCGAGTAAAAAAACCTTCGATCCGATCTCAAAAAGAAATTCCTAAATAAGTAGGCTATTACAAAGGCGAGAACACATACTAAAATGCCGATATATGTGTAGCTACCGCCAATGAAAAATCCCCTTATTAATATGATGGATAAAGTACAAATTAAACCGGGTATTAATCCACCGTATAACGTTGCCATAAGTATCATAATCATCCGCAAGTCAAAATTCGTTTCGCCTAATGTTTCAATCGGATACATCATACATAAAATTCCCGCAAACGAACTGATAAGTCCATAGATAAGTTTCTGCTTTAAACGGAATGGAATTCCTTCACGGAATGGAAAAAATAAATTAGCATTAAAAGTTAATGAAAACAAAATCGTAATATTGACAACTAATGGTTTTATCAACGAGAACATGAGGTGCCTACCTTATCTTTTTAGTTCAATATTCCTATTCTATCATCATATATTTGATCTTCAAATAAGATTTAGAGTTGTTCCATTCTAAATAGATCAGTTTGGGAAAATCACAAAAAATCATTAGTGAGAAAAGGGCTGAATGTTTGCAAGAGGATGGGTAGGGGAGGACTTGATGGGAATTGAACCCACTACATGCACAGCAATTAGCATGTAACTACTAGCCGCTCTTCCATTGAGCTACAAGTCCATAACATTAGAATTTCCACCTGAATTAGAATTTATACAAAAAAAAGTGGAGAAATTAAATCTCCACTACTCTATTAATCATCCCAGTTCTAGATGTCCTTCTAACTCTTCATAAAGGATTTCAATCTTTCGTTGAACTTCCTCAAATTCTACTTGCAAAAGCTGTAATTTACTAAGTTCTTGTTCTTCCATCATCATCTGTTCAAAATTAGA
Source organism: Bacillus sp. DJP31 (assembly GCF_049310945.1). Classification (NCBI taxonomy): domain Bacteria; kingdom Bacillati; phylum Bacillota; class Bacilli; order Caryophanales; family Bacillaceae; genus Bacillus; species Bacillus sp. DJP31. The sequence goes on from NZ_JBMERO010000008.1 coordinate 31,866, forward strand.
CTTAGTACTTTCCAATTCTTCAAGTCTCTTTTCAATTTCATCCATCTCTTTCTCCGTTTTTCTATCTACATGAATACTCTTTTTTGGTTGGTCAATTGTTTTTTCCTTTTGTTTATCCCTTTCTTTACTCACATTTAATTTATGCTGACTTCGTTTCTGTTTTGCCTCATCGTAGCTACCTAAATACGTAGTGATAATCAAATCTTCAAGCCAAAGAGTTTTAACAAATAACTTATTCAAAAAATAACGGTCATGTGACACACAAAGTATGGATCCTTCAAAATCCTGAAGTGTTTCCTCTAACACTTCTCTCGAATCAATATCTAAATGGTTCGTTGGCTCATCTAGGATTAGAACATTAATATCCTGATGCATTAATTGAGCAAGACGAAGCCTCATTCTCTCTCCACCACTAAGGTTCGTAATCTTTTTATAAACTGCAGGACCATAAAATAAAAAACGAGCCAAAATTTGTCTTGCGTCCCCTTCTGTTACAGGCACCTGATCTCGAAAAGCATCAATAACCAACTGATTATCCACAGATTCAAAAATATGCTGCGACAAATAGCCAATCTTGACGTTACTTCCTACTCTAACTTTTCCTGATGAAGGCTGTAGCTCTCCGAGAACCATTTTTAGTAGCGTTGATTTTCCTGTTCCATTTTTCCCAACGATAGCAACGCGTTCTTTATGTTGAAGGGTAAATGAAAAATCCTTCATTAAATCTTTACTACCAAAGCACTGAGAAACTTGCTCGTAAACAAAGACGTCCTTTCCACTCCGATCTGAAGTATCTAGTTCAAGTCCCATCTTTCTTCTCTCTAAAATAGGCCGCTTGATTTTCTCCATTCTATTTAGCGCCTTCTCCATACTTTTTGCTCTTCGATAAAATTTTTCATTTGGAGGATTGCCTTCATTTGCCCATTGCCTTAATCGTCTAATGGCTTCTTTTATTTTCTTGATCTTTTTTTGTTGTTCCTGATAGGCTGCAAATTGGTCTAACAACCTCTTCTCTTTTTCTTTTACAAACCCTGAATAATTAAAATTGTAACCTACTACTTCACCATCATCTAAATCATAAATATGTGTTACAACTTGATCCAAAAAATATCGATCATGAGATACAATTAATGTTGTCAAGCTCTCTGTCTGAATATACTCTTCTAGCCACTCAATTGCGTCTACATCTAAGTGATTTGTAGGTTCATCAAGTAAAAGCAAATCAGGCTTTTTTAGTAGTATGAGACCTAAACAAATTTTTGTCTTCTCTCCTCCACTCATGAGGTCAAAAGGCTGTCCTAATAGTAATTCAATTCCTAATCCATTGACAACACTCATCAACGTAGAATCCATTTCATACCCTCCAAGACGTGTAAATTCCTCTTGAATTTGTCCATATTCATCTAGAACTTTATCCAATACATCTGGTTCTGTTGATGAATCTGTCATCTTACCTTCTAAAATCTTCATCCTACTCCCTTTTAACACTAACGGCTCAAATGCTTGAAGAAGGACTTCATGACCTGTTACTTGCTTTTCATAGCTCGGTATTTGAGACAAATAACCTACTGCCAATCCCTTCTTCCGATGAATCGCTCCTCCGTCCAAGTCCTCAACACCTGAAATTAACTTTAAAATCGTTGTCTTCCCCGTTCCATTAGGTCCAACAAGTCCAATTCTTTGCCCAACCTGTATGTCAAAAGATAAAGATTCAAAAATCTTTGTACCTCCATAGCCTTTTTCAATTGAAGAAACTGCACAAATAATCAACTATATCACTCCGTTATTATTATTTTTCCATATAAAAAACCGTAGGGAATTCTTCCCCACGGTAAAAAAGCTATGTAACTACTTGGTTTTGCCATAAAAAAGACAACAAAAAAGATGCCCTAGGGCACCTCTTTCCCAATGATTACTCGGATCCGCTCGGGTTAAGAGATGTTGGTTGCTACTATGCGATTGTTAAAAAAAGACAGACTTCCCCCTTTGATAAAAATCGCAAATGTAATTGCACGACAACTGTCATTTAATTTAAACAATTGTGTACGAACCGCAACCTTGTTAAACATCTCTCAACACCTCCTTTTAATAATTATATATATTATACGATATTTCTGAATTATAATTCAAGCCTCTTTTTTCCAAAATGAAAAAAAGGCCACCACTTCAAGGTGACCTCAGCTATTTATTCTTTCCATCTATGAATTAATTGCTGATTTTGTCCTTTTGCAAACACATCGATTCTTCCCTTGCTCCAAGAAACAGCTGCTGGTTCTGATGAAAGAGTTCCGGCTAAGTTCTCCCACTCACTCCAGCTGGATCCATCCCAAAATTTATAAACGAGCTGATCCTTATCTCCTTTTGCGAATACATCAATACGATTTGGTCCCCAAGAGGCTGCTGTTGGACTTGATGTTAATGCCCCACCTAAGTTCTCCCACTCACTCCAGTTGCTACCGTTCCAATACTTATGGATTAAGGTTCGGTTTTCACCTCTAGCAAACACATCAATCCGGTTAGGTCCCCATGAAATGGCAGCAGGCGCTGAAGTTAATGTTCCACCTAATTCTTCCCACCCGCTCCATCTCTGTCCATTCCAAAACTTATGATACAGTCTTCTATTGGCTCCTCTTGCAAAGACATCCAGTCGATTCTCTGCCCATGATGCTACAGCTGGTGAGGAAGTTAGTTGGCCACCTAAGTTCTCCCACTCACTCCAATTTGATCCATTCCAATATTTATGGTAAAGAGCCTGGTCTTCTCCTCTACCAAATACATCAATTCGATTTCGTCCCCATGATACGGCAGATGGGGATGAAGTGAGTGAACCACCTAAACTTTCCCAGTCACTCCAATTCGATCCGTCCCAATACGTATGATAAAGGCTTTGACCTCTTCCTCTTGCAAATAAATCGAGTCTATTTTTTTGCCATGATGCAGCCGTTGGACCACTAGTTAAATACCCACCCAGAGACTCCCAATTACTCCATTCCTGTTCAGGTTCAAAATCAAGATTTTCTAATGTTAATCGAATAACACCCTTTATTACTCGCTCCACTACATTTTCAGGCACACCATATGCCCCTAAAAAGGGTACTATCCAAACGAACTGAGTACTAAATTTCCGGTATAATTGATTCGTTTTTTGATTAACTGATCCTTGTACAGTGTTAGCATTCGCACGAACAAAATCAATGACTAACTGAAATAGATATTTGGAGATGCCCCGGTTTACATTGAATTCCAATAGAGTATCCGCCAAACTTTTCAATTCACCTTTACTCGCATTCCAGACTCGTCTTAATTCATCATTTGGTTCCCGTGACGAGGCTTGATGATAAAAATGTAAAAATTCTTGTTGACCAGGAAAATAGGTTGACTGCTGTTCATATCCTTGAGTCGATGTATAAGTATGAGGTGAATAATTCATCTATTTTATTACCCCCTATTCGGATTAAGACCGTTTATTTTCATCTTCATTAACACCTTATGTGCAAGGACTCTTTTTTATTGCATATTTTTCTGTACCAGTTTGTAGAATTAGAGATTTTCTTTATCAAAAGGCTACTAAAATAGAAAAAGCCCACTGGGTTAACAGTGAACTCAACTCATACGTGTAATTCTATTGAGAAGGAAAAAGAAAAAACTTCAACTAACTCCTATTCTCTGCTATTTTCTTCAATTCGTTCGCACGGGAAATAATAAAGCCCCTCATATACTCTTCTAAAAACAATGTATAAGCAATAGTTCTCATCATTCCGAAGGGTGACTGAAAATTGAATTCCTCTGTCATAAGGGTTCCTTGATTTTCTTCTCTAAACGAATGTTTATGGGTAAAGGAATGAAATGCTCCTTTTACCATAACATCTACGAATTTATTAGGATTGTCCATCTCAGCAATTTCAGCTGTTAGTCTCTGTTTGATACCAAAATGAACCGCTTCCCAAGTAACAACATCACTCAGAACCAACAATCCCCTAGTCACTCCACCTACTGCTTTCTCTTTCGTCTTCGCTGTTGTTTTCGTGTGGATGTCTAGGTTCCTAGCAAAATTAAAGCATCTATTTATCGAAGCCTTTATATATACTTGATGAACAATGACAGGCATCTCTAGACCTCCTTTAAACGTAGAAGATTGCTTTATTAGGATTAAGCCCTAAAGCCAATCATCTCGCAGCAACTCCATATGAAAGGTGTCTATATTCTTCTGCGTGATGAATTTATGTTAAAGCGTGATAATCAGCTATAAAATAGGCCGGTTGATACTCATGAAATAGAGCTTGCTCCAAAGGTGGTATGGATGTAAAAAGGTCAAGTCTTATTGCATCGGCAGCCAGTTAATCCTCCAAATACCATTTTGATCCTTTGATAGGCCAAAGGCTAACCCTCCATTTTCTTTAATTTGTATATAGGCAGAATCTCTTTTCAAAATAGGTCTTTACTTCTTTGTCACCTTTCATGCCTCTAGGATCAAGCTCTCCGTTTATATCGAATGTTAGTTCATCCACTTGAATATTCATGACCTTAGCAGCCGCAAAAGCTGTAATACTTTCACAGCTTGCTAGGGCTCCCAATAAAGCATGAAGCGGAGTTGGCCCCTTATTTTCTCCACCTACAGAAGTTGGTTCATCTAAATAATAGTTATGCCCCTTTGCCTCAATCTTTGTTGAAATCCCAATTGCTTTACTTCTTGCTACGTAATTAATCTTTTTTGACATTTTCCAATCACCTCAACCTTACTATTCACCTTTAGGTTTAAAGTCCATTCGTTCGTGGTAATATATACTATATATAAATTTTTCTAAATTTTCTAAAAATAACTTTACATTATCACGAATTCGACCGATAATAGTAAAAAGGCAGAGGAGGAATTAAGATGAAACACTATGATGAAAAGCCAAAAAAGGAACTTGTATTGTTGACAACTTCAACTGAAGATTTAACAGAGTATTCTCTTGCCGCACAGCTGTTTCTAGATGAATCCCTTACCATGCATAACCAACGAAGACTCATGAACAAAATTGATGAAGCATTAATTCGAGGCGATAGAGAGTCCTTTATGGAGCTTTCAAAACAATATAGCAACCTTTTGAACTAATTCTTGGATTAAAATATAATTGTATTGTAATAGAAAAATCCCGTCTATTTTAAGACGGGATTTTTTCGGTTCAAAGCACTATATATTTAAGAATTATATTATTAAATGACCTATTCAATCAAATTTCCCTAATCACAGCACGAACTGGACTTGCATCCGCGTCTTTGATCGGTAAAGGTAAGGCAATAAGCTCGTAAAGACCCTCTTGAACTTCATCTAAAACAAGTCCTTCAAGAATGTGGATATCATGAAATGCAAGCTCATGGTGTGCGATTAACTGCTTACTGTCAAGTGGATCAACGGATGGCACGTCTACTCCAATAAGCTTTACTCCTCTTTTGGATAAATTTTCTGCTACTCCCATCTCAATATAAGTGATGTTTTCAGGAAATAAACTTCGGTCCTTCCAAGACATGGTCTTTAATAAAACAATCTTACAATCTTCTAAACTAGCATTTTCAATATCCTCAACCTTAATACATGAACGATTTGAAACATCTAACAAGATGGCTCTTCCGATGTAACGGGTGAGGTCTAAATCTAAAACCTTTTTCCCTTCGTTGTCAAAATGAAAAGGAGCGTCGATGTGCGTACCAGTGTGTGTGCTCATTTCAATTTTCCCAACATTTACTGATCCGGTTTCTTGTTTTGACCAATTTAGTGAGAAGGTAAAAGGTGTATCTCCCGGCCAGACAGCCGTTTTAGAATGCAACGTTTGAGAAATATCAATCCAGTTCATCTGAAAACCCCTTATCAAGCAATGACATTACGTTCATTTTTATAAAGTCTATACTCTTCTTTTTCCATGATTTCTTTTAAAATTTCAACCGTCTTCCATACCTCTTCGTACTTGTTGTAAAAGGCAATAGGAGCTAGACGTAACAGGTTTGGCTCACGGTAATCGGGAATTACTTGATGAGATCTTAATGCCTTACAAATACTCGCAGCCTCTTGGTGATGAAGGCACACATGTCCTCCTCTTTTGTTATCCTCTCTTGGATTAATAATCTTGAAAGAGTATTGGGTGAGTTCTTGTTCAATTAGCTCCATAAAATAGCTCGTTAAAGCTAGTGACTTTTCGTGCACATTTTTCATACCAGCCTCCTGAAACAATTCAAGTGAGCCAATTATAGGTGCCAAGCTAAGTATATGTGGCGTCCCAACCTGAAAAGCTCCTGCATGGTGTTCGAATTGAAGAACGTGTTCCATATCGAATTGCTTTTCCTTATTCGAGCTAAACCACCCAGCTAGACCCGGCTCCTTTCCAAAGTGTCTCTCATTCACATAAAGTCCTCCGACAGATCCAGGGCCACTATTGAGATATTTATAATTGCACCAGAATGCAAAATCAGGCTGTAGTTCATTGAAATCATGAGGAATCACTCCAATTGAATGAGCTAAATCAAACCCGATTAAAATACCTCGCTCGTGAGCAGCAGTTATCAGTCTTTTCATGTCCAGTAATTGACCGCTTCGATATAAAACAGAAGATAAAATGACCATCTGAATGCTGTTATCCATCGCTTCAATAATATCTTGCTCGTCCAAAATGTATCCATCTTTACTCTCTACTTGAATGAGGTGTTCTGATGGTGAAAGCCCTTTTAATTTCAATTGGCTTTTCATCGCATAAATATCTGATGGAAAGGTAAGCTCGTCCGCTAGTATTCTATTCCTAGTAGGAGTTGGGTTGAAAAATGTTGCAAGTAACTGATGAAGATTGGAAGTTGTGGATCCAGTAACGATTACTTCCTTCTCATTTGCTCCAATTAACTGCCCCATCTTTGATCCTAGTTCTTCTGATAAATAAAACCATGGTGTTAAACCATTCATCCAGCCTTCTATGGCATAATCCTTCCAACTGTTTAGAAGATGATAAACACTCTCCTCCGAACGTTTTGAAAGCAACCCAAGAGAATTCCCATCCAAATAGATGGTATCCTCCTTCGAATAAAATTCATCACGGAAATGGCCTAACTGATCCTTTTGGTCTAGCACTCTCGCATAATCTATTGTAGTATTCATAATTCCCTCCGTTATTTTTCGATAATTCAGTCATACCATGTTTTATGTACAATGAAAAGCATGATTTCATCTTTTAGTAAAAAAAACAACAAGAGAGTATCCCTCCCTTGTTACTAAACACCCTTGTATTTCGTTAGCTTTTCAAGATCGAATCCAAATATCACTTCTTCCCCTAAATTCCCTTTAACAACTGTAACTGGAGTTGCAGCCGCACCTAACGCAATGAGTTCATCTACATATTTAGGATTTTTCCGAATATCTCTTTCTTCAAATGTAATGTTGTTATCTTTAAACCACAGCTTTTGTTCATGACATGGTGGACAGGTTTCTTGTGTATAAATAATAATTTGATTCGACATATTTACAGCTCCCTTATCATTCATTATTCACTAACCCGATGAAACCCTTGGTAGCGTGTTCCTTGGTGGGTTAGGTCTCCTTTATCTCCTTCAATTATGATCCCGGATTCCTCACCTGACACTTGTAGCTCGACTCTTTCCCCGCTTCCCTCTAAACCAAATGTAACATAATACGAAGTTCTAGCACTTGTTTCTCTACCGCCACTCACTTTAGTTCTCTTAGAAAGAACTCGAACTCTCTCAACTAAGACTGGAGAATTATTGTTTCTCACCCAGATGAGAATTCCACTTCCTATAGCGAAAATAATAAATCCAAAAATGACAAAGAAAATACCAAAGAAGAAGATTTGAAAAATAAGTGGTTCTCCACCAAAAGAATCTTCTAAAAACATAAACTTTCCCCCTCTCTCCTAATCCTACGACTTACCGATCTAAATGTTTCACTTAAATGGACTGATTTTTAAAAATACATTAAGCATAGACTATATTCTACAAAGTTAGAAACTTTCCTTTTTTCAAAAAAAAGCTTATTTAAGCTGTAACTTTGCTACTAAATTTACGTTTACTTAATGAGGCATTTTATCAATTTGTCCTGGGGGGGGGGATCCTTTTGAAATGGTTTATGATTGGTTTCTTTAGCATTCTTTACTTACTTATTACATTCTTTGGCCTTGGACCTGTCTTAATGGCAGATGGTTCCATGCAAGAACGTGTAATCACATTAGCTGTCGTCGTTTTGTTGTATGTGGTTCTATCCATTGTTTTTAGATCTCTATTAAAAAATTCAAATAATCCTTTACATTCTTTCGAGTCCTTTGGGAAAATAAAGATAAGATAATTTGGTTCAAAGGAAAGGGATTACTTATGGGTTCAACAAATGCTCCGTTGAAGTTTGACTATGTGCTTGCCTTCTTATTATTTCTATTGTTTTGCGCAAGCTGTATCGCGATATATAGTGCACAAACTACCTCAACCCAATATGAGGAGAATTTTTTACTTAAGCAAATTGTTTGGTATGTCGTTGGGGTGTGCATCATAGGGGGCATCATGATCTTCGAGCCCGACCAAATCAGGAAACTTTCTTGGTATTTATACGGATTCAGCATCATGATTTTAATCGGCTTATACCTTGCTCCCGCTTCACTTGCCCCAAAAATCAACGGAGCGAAGAGTTGGTTTATCCTACCTGGTTTTGGTTCGTTTCAGCCATCGGAAATCACAAAGGTATGTTTAATAATCGTATTAAGTCATGTGATAACCAAACATAATGAGGTGAGAATCCATTCTACACTTCAATCCGATCTCCTGTTACTGGTAAAAATAATAATGGTCGCATCGGCCCCTATGGGATTGGTCATACTCCAGCCAGATTTAGGAACAACACTAGTCATGATGGCGATAACAGTTGGCCTGATTTTCATGTCAGGGATATCTTGGAAAATACTATTCCCTATTTTTACGATGATTTCAGTTGTCACATCAGCAATCTTTTATTTTGTATTAAATGCACCACACTTACTTGAAAAATATTTGCACGTAAAGCAATATCAATTTGGTAGGATTTATTCTTGGCTTGACCCTATGACCTACAGTAGTAGCACGGGTTACCAATTAATAAATTCTTTAAAAGCTATTGGTTCTGGAATGTTAGCAGGTAAAGGGCTCGGTTCAAATGAAGTGTATATTCCTGAAAATCATACAGATTTTGTTTTTACCGTCATCGCTGAACAATATGGATTCATCGGTGCAACTATTGTCATTTGTCTTTTATTTCTTCTACTCTATCACATTACTAAAGTAGGACTTTTATCTAACTCCTACTTTGGTTCCTACCTGTGTGTCGGGGTAATTTGTATGATTGGTTTCCATGTAATCCAAAACATTGGCATGACAATTGGATTGTTACCCATAACGGGAATTCCTTTACCTTTTATTAGTTACGGCGGAAGCTCATTAATTGGGAATATGTTCGCAATCGGACTTATTTTTAGTATTCGTTATTACTACAAGACGTATATGTTTTCGGATTACTAAGAGGAACAAGGGGACAGGTACCTTGTCCCTCGTGTTTTGTTATTTTAACTGACTTTTTGCCATTTCAACTAGTTCTGATACCATTTTACCTCCAATAGCTCCTCCAACTCTTCCAGCTTCTCTCGATGTGAGTTGCTCGTTGTAACCCTCTTTCAGAGTTATCCCTTCTTCCTTTGCCATTTCTATTTTTGCCTGGTTATGCTCATGTATCGAAAAGCCGTTCTCATTCATAACTTTAACCTTTAATTTATTGAGTCCATCTCTCGCCTCTGGTACAAGTGTTTTCCTTCCTCTACTCATAAATGTCACTCCTTTTTTTATTATTCTCTGTTAAAAGTGCGGATTTATTTAAAATAAGTGACTTTGTGTTGACTTATATTTTTGTTTTTTGGTACTATTATGTTCAAGTTAGATAGTTACGATGACAGACAAATAGTAGCTAATCACCTCATGTTAAGCGAGTCAGGGACAGTGAAAGCCTGAACATGATGGTTAGTGAAGAGGCGGTCTAGAGTAATCGATTTTAAAAGAGGGTTTGCATTTGTGTAGACCAACTAGGGTGGAACCGCGGGAGATACGCTCTCGTCCCTAGGCTTAATAGGCCTAGAGACGAGAGCTTTTTTGTTTTCGTACTAGGGAAAAAGGAGAGAGTTAAAATGAGTAAAACAATGGAACAAGTCGTTTCCCATGCAAAACATAGAGGGTTCGTGTTTCCAGGATCTGAGATCTATGGTGGTCTTGCAAACACTTGGGATTACGGTCCTCTTGGAGTAGAACTGAAGAACAATATTAAAAAAGCTTGGTGGAGAAAGTTTGTTCAGGAATCTCCATACAATGTGGGACTTGATGCTGCGATTCTAATGAATCCTCGAACTTGGGAAGCTTCTGGACACATTGGTAACTTTAACGATCCAATGATTGATTGTAAAAGCTGTAAAGCTAGACATCGTGCTGACAAGTTGATTGAAAATGCATTAGATGCTAAAGGGATTGAACTGATTGTCGACGGACTTCCGTTTGAAAAAATGGAGGAACTGATCAAGGAGCACAACATTGCTTGTCCTGAATGTAATAGCAAGGATTTCACAGGAATCCGTCAGTTTAACTTAATGTTTAAAACATTCCAAGGTGTAACAGAGTCTAGCACAAACGAGATTTTCCTAAGACCTGAAACAGCTCAAGGAATTTTCGTTAATTTTAAAAATGTACAACGCTCGATGAGAAAGAAGCTTCCGTTTGGTATTGCACAAATCGGTAAAAGCTTCCGCAATGAAATTACTCCAGGTAACTTCACGTTCCGTACGAGAGAATTTGAACAAATGGAATTGGAGTTTTTCTGTAAGCCCGGTGAAGAATTAGAATGGTTTTCTTACTGGAAAACAACTTGTGAAAAATGGCTATTGTCTCTTGGAATGACAGGTGAAAACTTCCGTTTACGTGATCATGATGAGGATGAGCTATCACATTATAGTAATGCGACAACAGACTTTGAATACAAGTTCCCATTTGGCTGGGGCGAGCTTTGGGGTATTGCTTCACGTACAGATTTTGATTTGAAACAGCATGCTGAGTTTTCAGGTGAGGATTTTAATTATATCGATCAAGAGACGAATGAGCGTTATGTACCTTATTGTATCGAACCTTCTCTTGGTGCTGATCGTGTAACTCTTGCGTTCATGATTGATGCGTATGAGGAAGAAGCATTAGAAGATGGTACATCAAGAACTGTGATGAGACTACACCCTGCCTTAGCACCCTACAAAGCAGCTATCTTACCATTGTCAAAGAAGCTATCTGATGGTGCGAGAAAGGTGTTTGAAGATTTAGCGAAACACTTTATGGTGGATTATGACGAATCAGGATCGATTGGTAAACGCTACCGTCGCCAAGATGAAGTTGGAACACCATTCTGTATCACGTACGACTTTGATTCAGAACAAGATGGAACGGTTACAGTAAGAGACCGTGATACGATGGAACAACAACGAATTTCCATTAATGAATTGAAAGCATATATTGAGGAAAAGCTTCAGTTTTAATAAAAATTTTACTAACAAAAAAAGCAGTGTGATACTAGTTTGAAGCACACTGCTTTTTCTCCTTTACATTGTTAGGGATAAGCCATCCTTATTAGAATATAGAACCCGTTCGTAACAAGGATCAAGTTAGAAAAATGAAGGAGCGATTATCTAAAGTATTTTACGGATTTTATGGACATTATAAAATCGGAGGTGATTGAATGACCATTGCAAAAGTTGGTGAAGTTATTTCCTTTTCAAGAGAAGGAAGTAACTATGAAGGTGTCGTTTCTGGCATTAGGGAAAATTCCGTTATTGTTGATTACGGCGATTTAAAAGACAAAAGTGAACCCATTAGGACAATTGTTAGTCATAAAAACTACAAGATACTTAATAGTGAAAAGAAAAATAAATAACCAATTAATTTAAAGCTCAATAAAGAAATATTCTAATTGCGTCATTTGAATTTATTTTTCAACCATCTTATTAATTGAAGGTGAAAAAGTGACAAATCGAAATCCTATTGAGTATTCAGGAAAAGTTCTCGATCAAAGAAATAATCTTACTAGTCCTGACGAAGGTAAGCTAACATATCCAGAACAACCAAAACATGTATCTATTCAGCATCCAGATAGTAAAAATGTTCAATAGTCTTTTTCGTAAAACTACAACTATGATTTAAAGTAAATGGGCTGCCAATGCCGCAGCCCTTTTCCAATGAAAGGATTCTGCGTTATCCACCGAATGCCTATAAAAAGGATGAAACAAAACCACGTGCAAATAGATATATTCTTAATGGATTAAAGAAATTCAGTAGACCCTCTCCAAACTTCTTCCAATGTATCCCTAAAAAGTTGATTTAACTGCTCTGTTGGGTCCTGAATTTCAACCTCTAGATTCTTTGCAAATGCTTCTAGTTCTTCAATCTCTTCGTTCAGGAACTGGTTTAACACTTCAATTCTTGGTTCTAAATCCAGTTCATCTCCTGACATTTTACGCTGCAATAAAATCGTGATTTGTTCCTTCAGTTGGCCAATTGGCACAATATCCTCGACTAACTTATGAAATTCAATCGGTGGAATCGTATTGTATTTTTGAATCCATTTTGCAGCAAGGATTGGACGAAGGACGTAGAAGTATTTTTTAATTTTCACCTTTTGGCCCTGTAAATAGTCCCGGTAATTCCCTTTTGCCATATTAAGATAATGGTACATGCAAGAATTCGGAGCAAAGATATTTGTATCTAACTCTCTCATTTTATCAACGCCTGAGTATGATTGATAATATACGATACTGGAATACATCCACTCTAGAAGGGGTGGGTTTGATTTTCTGAATAGCTTTAAGGCCTTTGTAAGTTCCCACCCACTGACATCTAAAAGCTCATGTATGGGAATTGAAAGTGAGTCATGCTTTGGAATTTCGATTACATCTCGCTTTTGATCAATTGAAAGATACCAGTCCGGATTATGAATATAAATAAATCTTACATCATAGTCACTATCTTTAGAAGGAAACCCCCAAGCGCGACTTCCAGACTCACAGGCATATAAAACTTTCACATGATAATCTATTTCAATTTGTTTAATGACGGTTAGAATGTGTTCTCTCATAATGAATACCTCCTGTGTAAAGTTAATTATTTCATTCTACTATCAATTAATTGGGTTGCCAATTTTTGATGGTAGAATTACTATTTATAGTACATCGTATATGGAGTGAAAAGGATGAAACTACAACCAATTGACGCTGCAAAGCAATACATAACGGATAACTTCCCGAACAGTGATGCTGCTATACTCGCAGGTAGCGTTGTTCGAGGCGAAGCTACTTCTACATCAGATCTCGATATACTTGTATTCGATAACAGTATACAGAAATCCTACCGCGAATCATTAATCGACTATGACTGGCCGATTGAGCTGTTTGTTCATAATTTCGAGTCCTATAAGTTTCATTGGAATGAAAATGTGGATCGTGGACGACCAAGTATGCCAAGAATGATAGCTGAAGGTTTGATTTTAAAAGACCATGAAACACTTGCTAAAATCAAGGCAGAAGCAGTGGAAGTGTTAAAAAACGGGCCTGCAGCTTTGACAGAAGAAATAATTAGAATGAAAAGGTATTTTATCACGGATCTATTAGACGATTTAATCGGTAGTGTAGTCAGGTCTGAAACGATTTATGTTGCAAATGCCTTAGTAGAACAACTGCATGAATTTGTGTTAAGAGTTAACAGGCAATGGATTGGTTCTTCTAAATGGATTGATAGATCCCTCCGCAAATGGGATGATGATATCGCTGATCAGTTTATCCTAGCTCTTGAGGATATTTATTTGGAAAATAATAAGACCACGTTAGTTGTACTTACAGAATCCATTCTTGCTCCATATGGTGGACGTTTATTCTCTGGATTCTCACTTGGAAAGGAATAAGTTCCTAGTGACAATTACTCCAAAATGGTAAAATGAAATCATGTATTTATGAGGAGCGATGACCACAATGGAACATCTAATTAATCCAATTGTAAAAAATATACGAATATCAGGAATCCGTAGGTTCTTTAATATGGTGTCAGAATATGAAAATGTCATTTCCCTTTCAATAGGCCAACCCGATTTCCCTACACCAGAACATGTGAAACAAGCAGGTATAGAAGCTATTAAGGATAACTTTACAAGCTATACTCACAATGCTGGGTATACTGAGCTTCGTGAAGCAGCGACCCAGTTTGTTAAAACTAAGTATGACCTTACCTATAATCCTGCAAATGAAGTAATTGTTACAATCGGAGCCAGTCAGGCCATCGATTGTACCTTCCGCACCATTCTTGATCAGGATTGTGAGGTTATTCTACCAGGTCCCGTTTATCCTGGCTATGAGCCAATAATTCGCTTATGTGGAGCTAAACCTATACATGTAGATACTCGCCATAATGAATTTAAGCTGACAGCAGAACTAATTGAACCTTATCTTACTGATAAGACAAGATGTATTGTATTACCCTACCCATCTAATCCAACGGGAGTCACATTATCCGAACAGGAATTAGGAGAGATTGCCGAGTTAGTTAAGGATCGGGAGCTATTCATTCTTTCTGATGAGATTTATAGTGAACTAGTGTTTGAAGGTAAGCATAGATCAATCGCTACTTTCCCTGGTATGAGAGAAAAAACAATTGTCATTAACGGTTTATCAAAATCGCACTCCATGACAGGGTGGCGTGTAGGGTTCTTATTTGCCCCAGGAAATATTGCACAGCACCTCTTGAAGGTACATCAATACAATGTCTCATGTGCGACAACGATTTCGCAAAAGGCTGCTTATGAAGCGTTAACTGCTGGAGTAAATGATGCCATTATGATGAAAGAAATTTACCAAGAACGAATGGAATATATATATAACCGTTTGCTTCAAATGGGCATTAAAACGGTAAAGCCAAATGGGGCCTTTTACTTCTTCCCATCGATTGAGAAATTCGGGCTGTCATCTTATGATTTTTCAGTTGGGTTGTTAAAAGAGGCTCGTGTTGCTGTTGTTCCAGGGGATGCATTCTCTGAATATGGCGAGGGATATGTGCGAATTTCGTATGCCTATTCCATGGAAATTTTAAAAGAGGCATTGGATCGAATGGAAGAGTTTGTTTCTAAACTTAATTAAACAGAAAGTCCCCTGACTTTTAACTCAGAGGACTTTCTGTTTAATCATTCGAATCCTTACCGTCAATAGAGATAAAATAGATCCCAAACAGTTTTCCTATTTACTTTAATTACCCCATAGGTTAACTATTCTTTTTATAAACTCTTCTAATATCTGATTATATATCTCAGGTTGTTGTGAATGAACTAAGCGAGATGCAAACGGGATTATTGAAACGTGAATTCGGTTTTTAACTCAGGGTAAATAACCGCACCCTTAGTTTCATGTTTATTTTCTTCACCAACCATAAAAAGAATAGGAAAGTTCAAACTCTCAATATCTTTTGTTTCTCCAAATGGATACCAATTTTCGTTTCGTCCCATATAAATAAACTGTTTATAATCAGCAAGATGTAAATTATCAAAAAAGGCTACAGCTTGTTCATTTTGTAAAAATTGAGTTTGTTGTTCCACTTGTTCCTTGTGGATTTCTCCCCAATTTCCCGGCTTTTCAGGCATAACTCCTGAGATAGTCAATGTTTTGATTCGGTCTGAAAATATTTTCGCGAATTTTAAACCAACTAATGCTCCTAATGAACAACCCAACAAGATGCACAGTATGAAATTTATAATAATTAAGTGTTTCTACTAAATCGACCGCACAGTCCTCAAAAATAATTTGAAAAGTCGTTTTCATTCGTTTTTCCATGGCCTCTTAAATCAGGAGCAATTACTTTATAATTCCTTTTCAAGAAATATTTCTCTCTGATGTTCAAAATCAGTCAGTCCCGTTTGTAAGCCAGTATGTAGAAATATAATTGGCTCTCCATCTCCAAAAATTTCTGTATGTAATAACATGTGAAACCCTCCTATAGTCCGATGAATTTAAACTATTTATTATGTACCATAAATATCCTCATGTATGGTTTTTAAAGCAGCCTCAATTTCTTCTTCAAACGGAGCAGAAATACCCTTAAACTTAAATCGGAAATAAAGTGTTTTTAAGAAGTCGGATACATTGGTTCTTAGGTGAAAAAAGCTAGGTGTATAACTTACGTTGATCTTTTCTTCTCTAACCATTTGTACTAATTTTTCTATTAATCTATTTAGTTCAGTTGTTTTCAGTCCCCTATTCACCATTTCTACCAACGGGAAAGCCAGCCTCTCATCTTCATTATCAATATATACTCCATCTTTCCTCATTATGAACGGTTCAATAGCCTCTAGCGCCACTCCAAACTCCACTATAAAAGGATGCTTAACGAAAGCATCTAACAAATCTGCACCATGTGCTACACTATGAGCCCAGCCTTTTTCTTCAACAAAACCACGGTAATCTACTTCTCTACTCAAATAGTTCAAAGTCTTCTCGTAAGCATCCAGAACTACATTTTGAGATAGGAATCTGTTTTTAACATCGTTTTCAATGATTAATGCCATACCAATGTGGAAAAAGATCTAGTAAACACAGTATCCGTATCTTTCTCCCCTATGCCGAAAAATAAATGCTCGTCATCCAAACATGTCAACAGAGTATCATGCATTTGTGTAGTAGTGAGGTGATTTCCATTAATGAGTTTTGCAAAAAAAGAATAAATAAGCTTATCACGTAAATGTGCATCTGTAGAACCAATATGATCTACCATTTCTTTCACAAGAACCTCTATATCCGAGGAATCGATTTCCAATAGATCCATTTTTATTAAATTCTCTAATCTCTCTTTTAATTCCATTATGCAAACCTTCCCTTTCTTCCCGACTGAAAGTCATAATTCCTAACAATCATTCCTCTTGATTTCATCAACCCGAACTTCTGATAGTAAGGCTGCAGCTCCTCATCACACATTAAATCAACCATATAAATTTGATTTAATTCTTGTAGCATCAGCTTGAATAACTCATTGCCTATTCCTCTATTTTGATAAGCAGGTAATACTTCTAGAAACGGAATATATGCTGACAATACACCATCACACCATCACTAATAGCCGTTATGAAACCTACTACCTTGTTTGTTTGCTCATCAATTTCAAGGATTGCTTTATTACTTTTTTCCAACAGCTTTAGTTGAGTTTCGTGAGAAGGAGGATTTGGCCAATCAACAAAAAAACCATTTAGCATTTCAGGAGACTGCTGAAAAAGTCCTTTTTTTTAAAAAAAATGTGCTAAAATACCTGTTGATTGTAACGAGAGGATGCACCATTCCCCGGGGTGGGCGGTGAGCCTCCTCGGCGTAAACGCCTGTGGGGTCTCTTTCTTAGGGCAGACTCTATAATTACCATTTTAACTTTAGCACCATAAAATGCTCATCATAATAAGTACCCTTGTATTTCAAAGCATGTACTTCTGTACCAAACACTTGAAAACCAAGGGAACGATATAATTCAAAAGCTCCAGTATTTTCAGTTACTACTGCTAGCTGAATTTGTTCTATATCCTCTATCTCTCTAGCTTTTTCAATGGCTGACACCATTAATGTCCTTCCTACCTTTAATCCGCGTTTAGGTGGGGTGACATAAAAAGCATAGATATTTGCCTTATGTTTGGTTTTGAGGCTACTTTCAAGAAGGAGTGTAATCATCCCAACTAATTCTCCATCAATGAATGCTCCATATGTATAATTGAAAGAGTCCTCGAATCTTTCAGCCACCTGTTTAATTGGTTCAACGCGTTCTATTGCTTCTTCATAACTAGAGCCAAAGGCTTCAGGATGTCCCTTAAGAGCCTCTAATCTTAAGTCCCAATATGCCTCTGCATCTTGTTCTGTTAATATTCTGATTTCCAAAATAAGCAACTCCATGTTTTATATTTTTTAAAGGACGTATTTTACCAATGAATTTACAATACAGCTGGTTGTAAAAATTCAAAAGAAGTACTGCCTTCACTAGCTTTCAATAAAGCTTCAATTCCGTTTGGAAGGATAAACATAGGATCAGTATGACCAAAGTCTGCATTATAGACGATTGGAAAAGTATATCCTCTAGTTGTGGTCTGAAGAATATTTTGTAGTAAACCATTATCATGGTCATCTCCAAAACCAACCTTAGGGTGAAATCTTCCTATTAGTAGTCCCGATATTTTATCATAGACCCCCATATGTCTTAATTGAGTAAAGTACCGATCGATCGTGCTAGGGTTTTCACCTTCAGAACCTTCAATACAAAGGATGGCTCCAGTCATATCCGGAAAGTATTGTGTACCAGCGAGAAGGAGAAGAGTGCATACATTTCCAGCTACAATATGGCCTTCTGCTGAACCCGTTTTCAAAATCTTTAAACCTGAATTCTGTTCTTTCTGCCTCACTCTTGTATCTTCTGTATCCCACATTAATGACTCTACAATGCGGTATGGAGAACTTTTAATGGAGACATGATTTTTTTCAAGTAATGTCTTTTGAAAATACTCTCTAGTGTAATCAATCAAACCGTTGAATTCACCAAATTGCGGAAGGATTGCTGGACCTAGATAGGTTACTAGACCTGTCTTTTTATGAATCGCCGTATGTAGGGCTGTAATATCACTGTACCCCATAAAGACTTTAGGATTCCTAGCGATTAATTCATAATCAATTTCATCTAGAAGCTGGTGAGAGCAAGTCCCACCAATAGTCGTAATAATGGCCTTTACATCTGGATTACTAAACATTTCATGTAAGTCTTCCAACCTCTGCTCAATGGTTCCAGCCATATAGTGTTGACGAGCAGTCGTGTTCTTTCCTAAGACAACTTCGAAATTCATTTCACGAAGAGTTTGTATGCCTCGTTCAAGTCGCTTTGGACAAAGTGAAGCAATACCAGATGAAGGTGAAATAATTCCAATTGTATCACCTGGTTTTAATTTGTTAGGAATTATGATGTCTCTCATTTTATTACCTCATTGGTTTTATATTTATCCTCTTTCAAAACTATTAGCTTATCACTATACACTTCTAGTTTTGTTAAAATACTAGGTTTTCTATCCTCAAACATTCTATTCCACTTAAACATCGTATAAAAAATTTTAATAGTTGGCTTATAGTTCGCCTTTTCCTTGCCGAACTTTTGCAAAATAAATCTCTTTATAATTCTTTTGGTTCTTACTGAATATTTCGGATCCAAAAAAACAATCACGTCGGCATGTTGAAAACTTTGCTCTACCCATTCTTCACTATGTACACCCTCAATAATCCAATTATCCGATTGAATAATTGTTCGTAGTTGTTCATTTCTATCATCTTCACTATTTCGTATATCTCCGTTTCCAGACCTTTTCCAAACTAAATTATCAATTTCATAATAAGGAATATTCAGCTCGAAGGATAGCCTCCTGGCTAACGTAGTCTTCCCACTTCCAACCGAGCCGATAATATGGATTTTTTTAAAATTACTCGGTTTCATTTTCAATCCCATTCTTTTCGAAGTAAAGCATAATGATATATATCTACAAATTTACCCTCTTCATATTCAGATTCTCGTTGTACACCTTCCTTTACGAAGCCCAAAGAAGTAAGAGTACTTTGAGAACCAATATTATATTCATCTGTTTTCGCTTCGATTCTATTCAAATTCAAATTCTCGAAACCAAAAACAATTAATCGTTGCAGTGCTTCCTTCATGATCCCTGTACGATGGTAGTTTGAAGCAAGCTCGTATCCAATTTCACCTTTAAAATGTTGATCCACTATTCTCCAAAAGCCACACGAACCAATTAGCTTCCCTGTATCTTGAAGAAATATCCCAAACCGAATGCCAGATTTATTTTCATAAGGATTCACATACCAATCTTGGATTCTCTCCTTAACCTCTGGCATCGTCTTTAATCCTTGTTCTCCATGTCCTTTCATGACTTCATTGTCACTATAAAATTCATAGGCATCTTCAGCATGATCAAGCGTTACACGGCTAAGATTCAATCTCTTTGTTTTCAATTTTGGGAAATCTCTAAAAATATCCATCTGCTTTCTAACCTCTATTCGTGAGTTATTTAGTACTACTTTCTCCAATCTCGTTCGTATTCCTTTATTTTATGAATAAGAATAGGTTAAACGACTTTTATATCCGTCTTTAGAGCACTAGCTTAAAATGGTTAGGGTCTAGGATCGGTTTAAAGATACCCAGATTTCATATATCGGCGAAAATCTGAATATATCGGCTGAATTCAAGATATTTCAGCCGTTTTTCAATTATATCGTCCGAAATTCAAATATATCAGTCGAAACACCACTTTTATCGATTATTATACAATTTTTACCAAAATCTAGCTCCTACTACCCCTACATAGTCAACACAAAATAGGGTCAACCTATTAATTTTTATAGTACAAAAAAAGATAGATCAAGGAATATTCCTTGATCTATCCCTATTTTCAAGTTTTAACATCTAGGTAATGTCAACGTAAACGTTGTACCTTCGCCTTCTATGCTATCAATATTAACAGTACCTTTATGATTTTCAATAATTCGGTAGCTGACCATTAAACCTAATCCGGTTCCATTTTCCTTTGTTGTTACAAATGGATGACCAATCTTATCTACTAAGTCTACTGGAACACCACAGCCTTGATCAATAAATGATAGTTTGATTGTACTTTTATTTAGGTCTTCAACCGAAATGGTAATCATTCCACCCTTTGGCATAGCTTCAATTGAATTTTTAACTAGATTAATAAAAACTTGTTTTAATTGATTTTCATCACACACGATGTTTTGTATGGTAAGTCGGTTTGTTAGAGTAATTCTTATATTATGTAAAATGGCTTGTGTTTCAAGTAAGCATATAATATCTGTTAAAAGATGAATGATATTTGTTTCTTTAAATGAACTATCTTGTGGTTTAGCTAGCATTAACAATTCACTTAAAATGATTTCAATGCGGTCTAATTCAGATGTGATAATTTCATAGTATTGAGCTTTCTCACCCATACCAGATCTCATTAACTGAACGAACCCTTTAATCGAAGTAAGAGGATTTCGGATTTCATGGGCAATTCCAGCGGCAAGCTGACCAGCAATGGAGAGTTTCTCTGATTCTAGCATTAACTTCTCTGCATCTTTTCGATCACTAATATCTCGAATGATAACTTGAACGGCTTTTCTTTGCTGGTATGTAACTGGTATAGCAACAATTTCAGAATGAATAAGCCTTCCGTCTAATGTAAACCATTGTCCATCCGTGATACCATCTTCAACCTTTTCTGACAAGACAAATTGTAATTTCTTCTTCACAACTTCGTGATAATTCGGATGAAGAAGGTCATAAATGGATCCCCCTATTATCTCGGAATAATCCTTGGCACCAAATAATTTTACACCAGAATCATTAATAAACACCCATTCTTCATCTAGTATGACAGCGATGGTATCAATCGAATTTTGCACAAGTCTTCGATAACGTTCACGACTCGTTTGCAAGATTTGTTGAAATTGTTTTCTTGAAGAAATATCATTGATGACGATGTATTCAACTGTTTTATCTTGAAGCAATGCTTTGGATGATTTTACTTCAACACAAAGATCCGCACCATCTACAGCTCTCCATTTTTGCTCAATAATCCCAACTTGGTCTCCATTTCGCATGGAAATAATCCGATTTCTTGCAATATCTTTGTAATCTTCATGTACAAACTCAAGTGCTGAACTCCCTAACCACTCTTGTCTGCTTGGAATACGGAGAATACTCGCACATTCTTTATTCATATATAAAATATTGCTCATACTGTTGACCATTACACCAAATGGTGCCTCTTCGAGTAAATTAAAAAGTGAAATTTCATCTTTACTTAAATCAAAAGGAGAACCTTTGTCTTGAGGAGATAAAATTGTTAATGGTTTTTCCTGAGAAGGATACTCATTTATATTTAAAATAACTTCTTTAACTTCCATATGTTCATTTAATATTTTTGAGATTTGCAGTTTCACCCAAATATAGGTCCCATTTTTCATATGTATTCGGCAATTACACTGCTCGTTTTGTGGTACATGAAAATAGCTTTCTACTAAATAACAGTCATCAGGATGTAAATAATCTTGAATTTTTGTTCCCATCCAATCTAGCTGCTCATAGTTTAGTAAATCAAAGCAATTAGAAGAACTGTATAAGATTAACCCATTCACCTTACATGATACAAAAACACTTGTGACATACTGTTCTTTATCATTCACTGAACTACTTTTCATATAAGCAATTTTTACTCCCTTCCACGATCATGGTAATAAAAATTTCTTGACTAACTAGAGGAGGCATGTCCTATTTTGTATGATTATACAACACAACATCAAACCGTTAACAGAAAAAGTGAATTTCCCAAGTACCACTCCATTTAGTGGAATTAAACACGAAAAAGGAACTAAGGTTTCATGAGCTCCTTTAATGCGTTAATTGGTATAATGACTTACTATTGATTTTTTTCCATAGAATTGCATTGTAATCTTTAATATTTGATTTTTTAAGGTATTAGCACTAATTTTCCATGACTTTTACGAGATTGCAAGATTTGATGAACATTAGCCGCTTCCTCAAGAGGGAACACTCCGCCAACAATCAGTTTAAGCTCACCACTTTGTAGATAACTCAGTAATTCTACTAAGCTTTCTTGCAACAGCTTTGGCTTTCTCATGATTTGCGGTAAGAAAAAGCCAATGACCGATTGATTTCTTGCCATTAGGAGTGAGGGCGTTAGCTTACTTTGCTCGCCACTAGCCACACCGTAAACGACTAAACGTCCATATGTTGCTAAGCATTGAAGAGTTTGGTTAAAGATCTTTCCTCCAACCATTTCTAAGGCCACATCTACCCCTTTACCACCTGTAGCCTCCATCACTTGTTCTACCCAGTTTTCTTCTGTGTAGTTAATGAGTACATCAGAACCGAGCTCGGCTGCTAGTTCTAGCTTTTCCGCTGAACTGGCAGTTGCAATCACTTTTCCTGCTCCAAAAAGCTTAGCTAACTGAATGGCAATGGTACCGACTCCACCTGCTGCAGCATGGATTAATACGGTTTCACCTTTATTCAGCTGCCCCATCGTTTTTAAAATGTGATAGGCACTTAGTCCTTGAAGTGGCAGAGCAACAGCTTCCTGGAAATCAACGTTTTCCGGTATTGGTATGAGTCCTATTTCATCTGCAATCGTGTATTCTGCATATCCTGTTGCTCGTTTTGATCCTAGTAGAGTAACAACACGTGAACCAACTTCTACCGTAGTAACCGATTCTCCTACCTCTGTCACGATACCTGCCACTTCTGCACCAGGAACAAAGGGTAAAGGAGTTGGAACCACATATTGGCCCTCTCTTCTAGCTGTGTCGGCATAATTTACACCGATAGCTTTAATTTCAATAACAACTTCATGAGCCTCTGGTGTCGGTCTTTCTAGTTCAACTAACTGTAGAACCTCTGGGCCTCCATATTGAGTAAATTGAATAGCTTTCATCCTATTACCTCCCTAAAAATACTGGTTTCCTTTTTTCCACAAAAGCTTGCACACCTTCTTGATGATCTTGTGTGGTGACCATCATGGCTTGAGTCAAACGTTCTTGTTCAAGCATTTCCTCCAGTGTTAAGTTTTGAGATTGATTCACAAGCTTCTTCATCATTCCAAAAGCTACACCCGGTCCCTTTGAAAGTCTGAGTGCTAGATTCATTGTTTGCTCTTGTAGGTTTTCAAGTGGATACAAGTGGTTAACAATCCCATATTCTAATGCCTTACTTGCTAGTAATGGTTCGCCACTAAAAAATAATTCTTTAGACCGATTTGGTCCAATTAGTCGAGGTAGAAAATAAAGTCCACCACCGTCCGAAATTAACCCAACTTGTGAAAAGCTCAACACGAATTTACTGTCCTCTGATGCAATGATTATGTCTGCTGCTAATGCGAGGTTAAAACCTGCACCAGCGGCAAAGCCATGAACGGCCGCTATGATCGGTTTACCCAAATTCTTCATTGCCAAAATACATTCATTGAGTTTTCCGATGTGATCATAAACATGTTTAGGTGTGGCCTCTCCCATAGTTTTAACATCTCCACCTGCACTAAAGGCACGACCTGCACCGGACAGAACAAGCACCTTAACTTCCTCGTTTTTCTGAGCATTCTGTATGGCATTAGTTAATCCAATGATCATTTCTGGACTAAACGCATTTAAACTTTCTGGACGATTTAATGTTAAAGATAGTATAGGTCCATTTTGGTAGACTACTAAGTGTTCTATTGACATGGTCTCACTTCCTTTTTTTTCAATCTCACACAATTAACCATCCACCATCTGCTAATAGATCGGATCCAGTCATATAGGAAGCTTCTGCTGAGGCTGCAAAGCAAATGATGCTACTAATCTCTTCAGGTTTGCCCACACGCTTAAGTGCAGTACTTCTCTTAATGGCTTCAACAAATTGTTCGTTTTGTAATCCCTGCTCTGTTAAAGGTGTTTCTATAAATCCAGGTGATACAGAATTCACGCGAATCCCATAAGAGGATAATTCAAAGGCTAGTGCACGAGTAAAATTGATCACTCCTGCTTTTGCTGCACTATAATGAGGAATATGAGCCCCTGCTTTATAACCTGAAAGAGAAGCAACATTGACAATTGAACGATTTTGTTTAGCCGAAGCACCCGATTGACTTGCTTCCACCATTACCTTCCCCAATAGTTTAGATACGAGGAACACACTTTTTAAATTGACGGATTGTGCAAAATCCCAATCTTCGGTGGATAAATTTACTATTTTATTAGAAGTCGAACCCCCAGCATTGTTCACTAAAACATGTAGGTCACCATATGTTTCTCTAACATAAGTGCTCAGTTCTTGAACATCCTCTTCATCAGTTACATCTGTTACAAAGACCTCAGCAGTTGGAATCGTTTGGGAGGAATTGATTTCTTTTGCTACACTCTCAAGCTTTGACTTTGTTCGTCCAACAAGAATCACCTTGGAGCCTTCTCTTGCTAGTTGTTTCGCTGTTGCTTCTCCAATTCCACTGCCAGCACCTGTTACAACGGAAATCATATCGATAAATCTCAAAGCGAGAACCTCCTTTTTAAGGATTGGATTCATTTCTTTAGCAGGTATAGTGCTTCTCTTCATATAAAACGTCAGCAATTTCGCGATTGCGCTTAATGTACCCTTCTGGCTGGAATCGCCCACACACTTCTTGGATCACTGCTAATATAGAGCGTTGTTTGGAACCGCTAGTTAAACCGCAAACAATCCTTCTAGCTAAGGCTTCTATTTCTAGGATTGTATCCTCTACAAAAGAAGTGGCTAGCTTCACCTTTAACACTTCTTTTGCTTCACCGTTTTTACTTACAGCTTTAATGGCTCTGTATAATGCTGATTCTGAGGCATATAAACCGATTGCCATATCTGACAATCTCATGACTATTTCTTGTTCCTCTGCTAACCTTTCACCAAGCTGATCATAGGTGATTCCTGCACATAGTAGAAAAATGCGTCTCACTGTTGCTACCGCTTCCTTCTCCCTTGCAAGAATTCCTTCCATACTTGAAGAAGTAGACTCCAATTCTAACAGAGCTTTTTGGATGATTTCTTGGAGTGGAATTTCTCCCTTAAACGCTTTTCTAAACACAATAGTTGGAATTAATAAACGATTGATTTCATTTGTCCCTTCGAATATACGGTTGATACGGGAGTCACGGTACATTTGTTCAATCTTGTATTCTTGGATATAACCCGCTCCTCCATGAAGCTGTAGTGACTCATCCGACACCATATCAAGAGTTTCAGATCCGAAGACCTTACAAACAGCACACTCCATTGCATACTCCATCATTCTCTTCCCAATTAATGGGGAGTCAGTAGATTCATATAAATCACCTAGTGCATTTTCTACTAGCTGCGCGGTTCGATACTGCAATGATTCTGCCGCATAGATTCGGGCAGCCATTTTAGCTACCTTCTCTTTTGTTGCGCCAAAGTCAGCAATACGACTTCCAAATTGCTGTCTTTCCAAAACGAAATTAATCGCCTTGTATAAACCATACTTCGAAGCTCCCATACAAGCTGAACCCAAATTAAAACGTCCAAGATTTAATACATTAAGAGCAATCACATGCCCTTTTCCAACTTCACCCAGAAGATTTTCTGCAGGTACTAAACAATCCTCGAAGATGACAGAACGAGTAGATGACCCCTTAATTCCCATTTTTATTTCTTCAGGTCCAAGCGACAAACCTATAGTATCCCTTTCTACAATAAAAGCAGTGAACTTTGTACCATCTACTTTTGCATAGACAATAAATGTGTCCGAAAACACAGCATTCGTTATATATAACTTTGTGCCATTCAGAACGTAATGAGTACCTGATTCATTTAAAACAGCCGTCGTTTTGGCAGCTAAAGCATCTGAACCAGATCCAGGTTCTGTCAAACAGTAGGCTCCTATGTATTCACCAGTTGCAAGCTTTGGTAAAAACTTTTCTTTTTGCTCATGTGTTCCAAAATAGGTAATTGGGAGTGTAGCAATACATGTATGATTGGAATGAGCGACCCCGTATCCACTTGAGCGACCAATTATTTCACCAACAAGTCCTTTGCTTATTTTGTCTAATCCTAGCCCACCGTATGCTTCTGGAATACTGTGAGCGAGTAAGCCAAGTTCTCCTGCTTTATGAAGAAGATTTACGACTACATCAAAATCTTGGTTTTCAATTTCCTCATTATATTTATCCACTTCTTTTTCAATAAATTGCTTAGCGGACCTTGCAATCATTCTGTGCTCATCTGTAAAATCTTCAGGTGTGAATAATTCTTCTACCTCGATAGGTGAAAAAAGAAAGCTTCCACCATATTGATTACTCTTTGTGGTTTCCAGTGTGAATCAACTCCTTTTCTAAGAAATCATGCACATATGTACCTTATTTCTAAATTTTTCTATTGTCTAATGCAATTTCTATTAAGCTTTCTACAAAAAGATGAAAGTTCGCAAATCTTGGATCATTAGTTTGCCCTTGCTTAAAGCGATAGTAGATTTGTTGGCAGATAACAGCAAGCTTAAAATAAGCAAAGGTTATATAAAAGTGAATGTTCGCTAAATCTCTTCCACTCTTTTTCGCGTAAAGTTCTACAAATTCTTTTCTTGTAAAAAATCCTTCATTGATTGTGACAGGGGGTTTTCCTAATCCATACTTAAGTATTTGTGGATCGTCTTTTTCGATCCAGTAGCTCATGGCAGCACCAACATCAGCGAGTGGATCTCCAACCGTGGCCATTTCCCAATCAAATAAGCCAACCATTTGGGTTGGATCTTTAAATGAAAACATCGAATTGTTTAATTTATAATCATAGTGAATAATAGTTGGTTCCTGTGAGGTGGGTATGTTTGATACTAACCATTTCGTCAGCTCTTCTAAACCTTTAACCTCATCCGTTTGAGATCTAGAATAACGTCCAATCCAGCCATTTACCTGTCTCACCATAAAGCCTTCTGGCTGGGTAAACTCTACTAGTCTAGTTTTTTTATAGTCGATAGAGTGAAGATTTACGAGTGTATCGACCATTGTCTCTGATAAAGTACGACAAAGTTGCGATGTCACACTTATGTCACTCGGAAAAGAAGTATCATACACAAAGCCTCTTTTTCTTTCCATTAGATAAAACGGACTGCCGACGATAGAGGTGTCCTCTGAGAACACATATGGTTTTGGTGCAAGTGGAAACACGGGATGTAAATCTCGTAAAATGCTAAATTCCCGTTCCATATCATGCGCTTTCGGTGCAACTGGACCATGCGGTGGCCGACGCAAAACCGACTTCCACTCACCTATTTTTAATTCATACGTTAAGTTTGAGTGACCTGAACCAAATTGGTTGATTTCTAGAGGCTCTTTTCCAACATCAAACTGCTGTTCTAAGAATGCAGTTAATCTCTCTACTTCTAGCATTTCTCCGGAACGAACAGGAATGGTATCTTGAAAGCCTTTTGTTTCATTCATTTCCACACCTCCACTAGTATTCTTTTTAGAGCCTGTTCAAAAAGGAGGACAAAAAGAGCAAAGAAGTTCAAGGAAGCGAAGTCTTGAGCTACCTGCGCGTATGTTTTGTATACGTGAGGAGCGGAAAGACGAGCTGACGAAGAAATTCGAAGCTATTTTTGCCGGACTTTTTGAACATCCTCTTTTAGAATATAATCAGCTGCCACTACCTTTTCACTTGTATTGGTTCATAATCATAGAAGCCTTTTCCCGTTTTTCTTCCTAGATGACCTTGTTCAACCTTTTCTTGAATGCATTGGGGTGGCTGATCAGCCGGATCCCCCGTTTCAGCAAATCGTTGCTGCATCACATAATACCCAATATCTATACCAGACAAGTCCATTAATTCAAAAGGACCAATAGGATGGTTGAGGGCTTTCCGACAAATGATATCGATGTCCTTGAAGTCAGCAATACCAGATTCATAGAGAGAAACCGCCTCCCTTTGAAGAGCACCTAAGATTCGATTCGCAATAAACCCTGAGACTTCTTTTTTAAGCAGGACCCCAGTACGGTTTAGTTGTTTACAAACCTCCATAGTGATTTTTGCTGTTTCCTCCGACGTTTGTTCACTCATGACCACTTCCACACAATCCATGACTAGTGGAGGAAAAAAGAAGTGCATATTACAAACCTTATCAGGACGAGATGTAACTTCGGCTAGTAAGGAGCTAACGATTGTCGAGCTGTTTGAAGCTAGAATCGTGTGAGGAGGTGTGAGCTTGTCAAGGAGTTGGAAAACTTCTCTTTTAACTTCCAACTTTTCAACAACAGCCTCTATGACAAAATCAGCATTTCTAGCTGCTTCTTCTAACTGTGTCGTAAATTGCAAACGTTCGAAGGCTGCATGCATCTGTTCTTCTGTTAATCTTCCCTTTTCTACCCACTTTGTCATGATACCATTTAATGAAATCTTGGCTTTTTGAATGGCTGCTTCGTTAGAATCTTGAATAATTGTTTCATAGCCTCCAAGAGCAGCTAACATTCCAATCTGATGTCCCATTTGTCCAGCACCAACAACTACTATCCGATTGATTTGAAGTTCACTCATGATTTTCCTCCTTTATACTAACCGGTTGGTATTTAAATTTCAAAAAAATTTGGAGTCACAGAAATACATATACACTTTTTTTGGGGAGAATCATGGTCCATGTACAGCTTTAGGTTACCGCTATCCACTTTTTTGGGCTGTCACTCCCACCAATTTGACCTTTGGTTACCGCTACTCATCAAATCAAGAGGTTCACGGACACAAAAAAAATCCAATGATGTCTACTTTTCCAATTAAAAAGGGGAAGTCTTAACTCTCTCCCCCTATCATTCAATACCTTGTAGAATCATATCAACAAATATTCGGGTTACCTCTTCGTCTGGTGTCAATCCATTCGGATTAAACCACTGATAACTCCAATTTGTTACACCTAAAATGCCAAAGGCAACGATATCTGAACGAAGTTCTACTTTAAATTCCTTTTTATCCTTTCCTTCATCTAAAAGCTTCTGAAGGTTTTGTCTGAATAGATCCCGCTTAGGAATTACCTCTGAAAGATGATCCGCGCTTAAGTTTCTCATTTCACGAAAGAAGACTCGAGCACTTGGACCCTGTGATTCAATGTTGGAAATTAACATGAAGACCATTTCATATAGCTTCTCTTTACAACTTTTTTGGGAATCATATAAAATTCTCTCTTGTCTTAAAATCATATCTTCTATATAACTCATGTGAATATCCATAAGCAGTTGTTCTTTGCTAGAAAAGTAGTAATAAAATGTTCCCTTTGTTACACCAAGACTATCCACGATATCTTGGATCGACGTTTCTGAAAAGCCTTTCTTCTCAAAAAGTCGTATACTTTGTTCTGTAATTCTGTCCTTCACCTTATCTTCCTCACAATCTGACAATCATTTCTAACGAAAAGTATATCACATTGTCCAACACTCCTTGAAAGCTAGCATTATACACATTCAAACTCTTAGTTCGTCTGCTTCGTATTATTCTCTTCCTTGATCACACGTCTTAATATCTTCCCGACATTTGTCTTTGGTAGCTCTGTGCGGAACTCGACTATTGTAGGAACCTTGTATGCTGACATATTCTCTTTGCAATACAGCATGATTTCCTGTTCTGTCGCTTCTTTTCCTGCCTTTAATACAAGTACTACCTTTACCGTTTCCCCGCGATACTCATCAGGTACTCCTACAGCAACTGCTTCTTGAACCGAAGGATGTTCATATAATATTTCTTCTATATCACGTGGATAAATATTAAATCCACCGGCAATAATCATATCCTTTTTGCGGTCTACGATTGAAACATACCCTTCGTCGTCCATCCGAGCAATATCACCTGTAAAGAGCCAGCCGTTACGAAGAGTATTCGCTGTTTCTTCTGGCATATTCCAATACCCCTTCATAATCTGAGGTCCACGAATAATGAGTTCTCCAAGCTCACCTGGGGGTACTTCATGAATTCCATCTGCTAAATCAACTACCTTGTACTCGGTGGAAGGATATCCAATTCCAACTGTGCCTGGCTTCCTTTCAGCAAATAGAGGGTTACAATGTGTTACAGGTGAAGCTTCAGACAACCCAAAGCCTTCTAATATCCTTGCACCTGTCTTTCGTTCAAATTCACGAAGTAGCTCAACTGGCATTGGGGCACTTCCACTATTACACATACGAATACTATCAATTCCATATTTTTCAGCTTCTGGATGATTTGTAATGGCCACATACATGGTAGGTACACCTGGAAAAATTGTCGGCTTCTTTTCTTTAATTGTATTTAAAACCTCTTCTAATTCAAAACGAGGTAGCATAATGCTATTTGCCCCTGTATATATGGCGAAATTCATACATGCAGTCATCCCAAATACATGGAACATAGGTATAACCGTTAAAAAACATTCTTGACCAAAAGTAAAATCATCCTTAAAAAATTCAACACATTGAGCAATGTTCGCTACTAGGTTTCGATGAGTAAGCATGGCTCCTTTAGAACGTCCTGTTGTTCCACCGGTATATTGAAGAACCGCCACATCCTCCATAGAGTTTATTTCTACATAGCTTACTTTTCCATTCCCAGAACGTAAGAAATGATCAAAAACTTGATCTGGTTCAAAAGAATGCTCAGTAGGCTGTAAACTAACGACAATAACATTTTTAATAGTAGTTTCAGATTGAATTGCTTTAAAACGCGGATAAAGTGCATCGAAAATGACAATCGTTTCTGCTCCTGAATCCTTTAGAATGTGTTGAAGCTCTCTTTCGACAAGCATGGGATTGACTTGAGTTACAACCCCACCAACGGTTAAGGCTCCATAGAAGGATATGACATACTGTGGACAGTTAGGTAGCATAATAGCGACCCTGTCTCCTTTATTAATACCTTTTTGTTGAAGGGCAGAAGCGAAAGCACCAACTGCCATTGAAAGCTCCGTGTAGGTGATTTCTTTATGATAAAACGAAAGGGCAATATTGGTTGGATATCCTTTTGTGGTGTCTTGAAGAATCTGGGGTAAGGACTTGTTTGGGATTTCAATATCTGTAGCAATATGTTCCGGATAACAGTCAAACCCTGGTTTATTATTCATTTTTACATTCCCCCAAAATTGTTTTTTGTAAAGAAGGATGCAGGATCATGGTGTGTGCTTACCTTTATTTATAAGATGGTTACTTCATTAGTAAGTAAATACCCCACCATCTACTAGAATAGTGCTACCTGTTATGTAGGAAGCCTCATCAGATGCTAAGAACAACAAAGCATTTGCTACTTCCTCTGGTTTGCCGACTCTTCCAAGGGCATTCGCCTTTGTCATAACGTCCCAAACTCTTTCATTTTGTCGCCACCCCTCCACAATTGAAGTATCAATCATTCCAGGTGCAACCGCATTTACACGAATCCCCTTCGATCCATACTCAACAGCAGCGTTTTGGGTTAAAAGAATTACACCTCCCTTCGATGCATTATAAGGAGATAGGTACTTTTTTCCCTTTAGACCAAGTAAACTGGATGTATTAATAATAGAGCCACCACCGTTTTTCATCATTTCGGGTATTGCATATTTCATTCCAAGAAATACACCCTTAAGATTAATGTCAATTACATGTTCCCATTCCTCAACTGTCATTTCAGCAAGCTTCTTTTTTTGAATTCCCAACTCCAGCGTTATTAAATAATAAATCTATTCGGTCAAATTTCGTCATCGTGGTTTCGATTACATGTTGTATATTCTCTTCTTTCGAGACATCTGTCTTGATAAAAAGCGCGGTTGGATTGATTTCTTGAAGCTCCTTTAACGTTCTGGCACCGCCATCTTCGTCTATATCAGAAATAACGACTATTGCCCCTTCTTTTGCAAAGCGGTGTGCTGTTGCTCGCCCAATTCCAGCTGCTCCACCAGTAATTACGGCAATTTTTCCAGATAATCTCATTTTCACACCTCCGATCGATTGGAATCCTCTTTCATTCATGGAACCTACTAATGATATGAGTTCTAAATAAAATCATACTGTGAGTGATTCCCGTCACTTTAGGTGGTAATCACGTCACACTGAAAAATTTCAGCTTCATTTTAGTCCTGCCTCCCCTACATTGCGTGTGTTCCACCATCCACTACTAACACATTCCCAGTCACAAAGTTAGACGCCTCAGAAGCTAGAAACAGTGCAGCTCCTTTTAAATCATCATCGTTTCCAAATCGGTTTAATGGAGTTGTGGCAAGGATATGATCTTTTCCATGTTCAATTAAGGTTTTTGACATTTTCGTTGGAAAGAATCCAGGTGCAATAGCATTTACATTGATGTTAAACTGACCCCATTTAACAGCCAAATCCTTTGTAAAAGTAATGACCGCTCCTTTACTTGTGTTATAACCGATTGTGTCCATATAACGCGGATCTGTCCCACCAAGACCTGCAACAGAGGCAATATTAATGATTTTCCCGGACCTCTGTTCAATCATGACCTTCCCTACTTCCTGTGACATGATAAATGTTCCCGTAACATTTACTTGCAAAACCTTTTCCCAAGCTGCTAGAGGCATTGTGGCAGCAGGTGCTCCCCAAGTCGCACCACTGTTATTGACAAGAATATCGATGCGTCCAAATTCAGTTAATGTCTCTTCAACAACATGCAATACATCCTCTTGATTGGTAATATCACACTTTAAGGCGATAGATTTTACGCCTAGTTTTCTAAGCCTCTGGCTGACCTCCTCACATGCCTCCACTTTTCTAGAACATACGACGACATTAGCACCCGCTTCTGCAAAACCAACTGCAATTTGTTCCCCTAGCCCTCTTCCTCCGCCAGTTACAATCGCTGTTTTACCAGATAAATCAAAAAGGTCTTTGACATGCATTGCTTTAACCTCCTCCTACTTGAAAACTAGTATTCTACTATTTACGAAGCTCTAGCTTGGCAATTTGTGCTCGGTGTACTTCGTCAGGTCCATCGGCTAACCTTAGTGTTCTAGCATTAGCCCATTGTGCCGCTAAAGTGAAATCTTCACTAACGCCTGCCCCACCAAGAGCTTGAATCGCCCGATCTATAACTTGTAAAGCCATATTTGGTGCAACAACTTTTATCATCGCAATCTCTGCTTTTGCTGCTTTATTTCCTACAGTATCCATCATATAGGCTGCCTTTAACGTTAGGAGCCGTGCTTGTTCTATTTCTATTCTTGAATTGGCAATCCATTCCTGAACAACACCCTGTTCTGCTAAAACTTTACCAAATGCGACTCTCTGTTGAACGCGCTTACATAAATCCTCAAGTGCTCTCTCAGCTGCTCCAATTAATCTCATACAGTGATGAATTCTACCAGGACCTAATCTTCCTTGTGCAATCGCGAAGCCTTTTCCCTCACCCCATATCATATTTGACGCGGGTACTCTGACGTTCTCAAAAGTTATCTCAGCATGACCATGTGGAGCATGATCGTACCCAAATACCGATAGAAGTCTTTCAATCTTGACTCCTTTTGTGTCAAGTGGTACCAGAATCATAGATTGCTGTTCATACTTTGGCGCCATGAAATCAGACTTACCCATCACAATGGCTATCTTGCAACGTGGATCCCCAGCCCCAGACGACCACCATTTTCGACCATTAATCACATACTCATCGCCATCTCTAATAATGCTTACCTGAATATTGGTTGCATCCGAGGAAGCCACATCCGGCTCAGTCATCGTAAAGCATGAGCGTATATTCCCCTCTAATAAAGGGCGCAGCCATTTTTCCTTTTGTTCCTGTGACCCATATCGAACCAGCACTTCCATATTTCCTGTATCAGGGGCATTGCAGTTAAACACTTCAGGTCCAATTAGAGATCGACCCATCATTTCACAAAGAGGTGCATACTCTACGTTACTTAGTCCTGCTCCTAATTCACTATCTGGTAAAAATAAATTCCAAAGACCTTCTTGCTTCGCTTTATCCTTCATACTTTCCATGATTGGCGGAACATTCGCCCATCTTGTAGGTTGAAGATTCAACTGCTCCTCATAAATCAATTCATTTGGATATACGTTCTTTTCCATAAAGGTTGTCAGCTTTCCTTGAAGCTGCTTAACTTTATCCGAATACGAAAAATTCAAGATGATTCACCCACCCTCTACCTACTAACCAGTTGGTATGTATATCTTCACTATACAATATTTATCAGAAAATTCAAGTAAATACTTCTAAAAAGCTACTACAAAAAAACCTACCGTTTATATTTATATGACGGTAGGGTTTTCGTATGATTTTTTAGTAGATTTAAATCTTATCTTGTTTTGGCAATGATTTCCTTTATACGTTGAATGCCAGCTGTCTACATGGACTTTTGCTATGTCCTTTATGTCTTTTTCCTCTGCTTTTCGAATGATTAGTTCATGGTTCATTCCCTTTCGTCACGATAACTCTAAGTCTTCTGCCGGTGCAACGAGTTCAACCTTAATGCGATCTGGATCCTCGAAAAACAAGGCATAATAATTTTCTCCACCTGCGTATGGATATCTGTCATCATATAGCATGTTGAGTCCTTGTTCCTTGACAGCTTGTGCAATCCGATCAACTTGCTCACGGGATTCTGCATGAAAGGCAAGATGATTTAAACCTACCCCACTACGATGATAAGGTATGTGTAAGTATTTCTCCTTTGTTTGAACAAAGACGAGGTAAGTTTCTTCAATTTTGTAGCTTTGTCCAGCCTCCCACTTCTGATATACTTCATATCCTAATTCTCTTAGAAACCAGTCCCAAAAGGCTAAGCTATTCTTTAAATCGGATACATATAGTTCTATGTGGTGAAGCATTCCACTTCTAGTCATCTAATCACTTCCTGAAAATCACGGAATATGACCTCTATTAATTCAGAAATCGGTCCATGAATTAATCTAACACCATCAATATGGTAAAACGTACATGATAGGGATGGTTCTTCAATAGGATCTGCGCAGTAAATATAAACGGATTTGTAATATCCGATGGCCATACCAATCTCAATATGTGTACCTTTCCCACCTGGTAAAAGGGCAACTAAAATATCAGCAGTTTTAACACCTTCTTTTTCTGCTTCTCCAATGGAGTGAAGCTTCTGAAATGAGTCTGCTCGATCATTCCTTGTCCAATCATATGTATGAGTGAATCCTTTCTTGACAAGAGTAGTAGACACCTTTCTCACAAGTTCTTTATTCTCAAATCCTGAAGCTATATAAAAGCGCATTTCATACCTCCTTGAAACTACCCTCGACTATTTCATAAAAAAATAACCACGTCATTAGAATTAGAAGTGGTCTAAATTGAATAAGTGGTTACATTATTTTTCCCTGAATCCTTCACTCGGTACATTGCTTTATCAGCTTTATCGATAAGAGACTTCAAATCTTCCCCATCTCTTGGATACGTACTAACCCCAATCGAAGGAGTAATCCTTACCTCACAACATTCTAACACAAAAGGCTTATCCATGACATTTAGTAATTCCTCTGCTAATCTATATGCTTTTGAGTGATCACAGGAGTTAACTAAAATAGCGAATTCATCTCCACCCCATCTAGAAATAAATTGATTCTCTGTTAACCCTTTCCTAAGTCGGTTTGCCACTTTTATGAGAACGTGATCACCTGCTTCATGACCGTACGTATCATTTATCGTTTTAAAGTTATCCAAATCAATAAATAAAAGGCAGAATGAATCATTTCTTTTCTTCGCAGATACTAGCATTTTCTCTAACTTCTCTTTGAATTTTCTTCGGTTAGGAAGACTTGTTAAGGAGTCATGATAGGCCATAAAACGAATCGTTTCTTCCGCATGCTTTCTTGACGTGATATCACGAGAAACAATGACAATTTTCTCGATAGTACCTTCTTGAGTTGAGACAGGGACACCCCTTGATTCTACAACAATGTATTCTCCATCTGACTTTCTAATTCGGCATTCTGTAACCATTGCTGTCTTATGTAAAATAATTTCACTCATATATTGCGAAATGCCGATTTGGTCTTCTGGATGTAAGTAATTACTAGCATCTTTCCCTACTATCTCTTCTGTTACTAATCCTAGGATCGTTAAATGAGAGGGTGATGCATAGACAATTTCCCCGTTTAAATCAATGACATTTACAAGATCAGATATATTGTTGGCAACTAATCTACTGAGCTCTTCACTTTTTAAATATTTTTGTTCCAATCTTCTTTTTTCAACAGCCATACTTGCTATATTAGCGAAAGCCTTTATGAACTCAAATTCGTATGGATCGGGGAATCCTTTTCGTACATGATAGAAAGTGATGTAACCAATCATTTTACCGGATGCAGATTGTATCGGTATGGACCAACTTCCTAACTCGGTTTCTATGATTCCTAAATGCTCGTCTTCTTCATGAACAACTGTTTGAACACCAGGACATAGCTTGTCCAAGCTCTCGGAAATTTTACTAAAGATAATATTGTTAGGAGCATTGTTTATTATCAACTCGAACACTATATTTTGTGCTTGTAACAGAACCTCATTTGACCCTTTTACAGTTGACGGACTATTCACTTATATCCCCTCGAAATTCACAATAAAAAAACATCCCGTTTTCCAAGATGTCTCTTGAAACGGTAGCTGGCTAACTTAGTAATAACCTTAGTCCCTATAGCTTTGCGTCACTATGTTTCCATAGCTTTGCCTTTTCATTGTATATGATTTTTTAGACCTACTAATCTAGTATTTCTCAAATTCTAATTAATGACAATAGACCTACTTTTTGTAAATATTATATTCCTTATAGCTAATATATGCAAGTGCCAAATTGAATTTGACACTTGTCTATATATCTTTTACTTATCCTTTGTATTCACCGTTGTTTTTCGCCTTTTTTTCTTTCTTTGCTTTGTCTTTGTGAATCATATTTGTGTTGGCACAACTAATTCATGAGAGAATTCAGAATTAACAGTACTAGAGTCAAATCTTTTTTTTGCTGTGGATCATTCTTTTTTGTACGTTTATCCAATTAGTTCACCCCTTACAAGTTTCCATTAGTTTTTTAGATGCTAATGGAAATATATGAGGAGTACATTTTTAAAAAACAACTACACTAAAAAAAGCTTTATAATCATCCAAATAGAAATCTGCTTTAGCCGACTTATTTTGAAACAAACATGTTTTCATTCCTATTTCCTTTGCAGGAATAATGTCTAGCTCTCGATCTCCGATAGCCAGATCGAGATTGTATTTATCATGTAAATAACGATAGGATGTGGCATCTGGCTTTCTAGGGTACCCATCGTCTCCAGCTACTATTTCAGCAAAATGATGATCAAACCCATGAATAGTTAGTATTTCCTCTACTTCCTTACGTTTCTTATGAGTCATAATAACGTTTGTATCACTAGCTTTTAAGACACCCTCAACAAATGGAAAGGGTAGTAGGGTAACTGGTCTAATTTCATCACTTTTATCTCTAATTTCTTGTTCCTGCTCTTGGGAAAGTTGAAAATGCTGAATCGCGTATGTAAATGATAGTTTAAGCATGCTAAATATCTCTTTAGATGAAACGTCTTCACCGAGAACCTCTTGAAAAATCTTTGTGTACGCTGGGTAGGTGTCAAATATTGTACCGTCGAAATCCCATAATAATTTCACTCTGTCTCTCTCCAAAGCTTATAAAGAGCTTGCGTTCCACTATTGTCTTCGCCTAGGTCTGAAAGCTGCTCATACAACTTTTTGGCTAATGATAAACCTGGTACAAAGAGGTCCATTTTCTCGGCTTCTTCCAATGCAATTTTCATATCTTTTATAAAGTGCTTAATATAAAAGCCAGGTTCAAAGTTTTCTTGAATAATACGGGGAGCCAAATTAGATAAAGACCAACTTCCAGCAGCACCAGCAGAAATAGATGCTAAAACAGTAAACGGATCTAATCCAGATTTTTTGGCATAGGCAAGCGCTTCACACACACCTACCATGTTACTAGCAATCGCAATTTGATTACACATTTTCGTATGCTGCCCTGCTCCTGCTGATCCTTGTAAGTTAATATTTTTTCCAAGTAATGAAAGAATGGGTCTCACTTGTTCAAATGCGTCTAAATCCCCACCTACCATAATTGTAAGAGTGGCATCTTTGGCACCAATATCTCCACCCGATACTGGTGCATCCAGCGCATAAAGCCCTTTACCCTTTGCCATGTCATAAATTCTACCCGCAAGACTAGGTGATGATGTTGTCATATCGATCAAGCACGCACCCAGCCTAGCATTGTTTAATAGTCCATGTTCACCAAAATAAATCTCCTCAACGTCAGCAGGATATCCAACCATTGTAATAAGGACATCACAGCTTCGTGCTAAATCAGAAGGTTGTTCACACCATATAGCCCCAATATCTAGAAGGTCTATTGCTTTTCCTTTTGTTCTTGTAAAAATATGTACTTCATAGCCACCCTTTATTAAATGAGTAGCCATGCTTTTTCCCATTACGCCCGTCCCGATGAAACCTATCTTCTTTTGATCATTCATGCTAACTTCCCAGCCTTTATTTTCTTATTAGCTTCTACCAGTATAGTACCATTTTGCAACAGCTTATAAAACATCAAAAAAGCATTGACTCTTAATCAATGCTTTTTTGTGTTCTTATTCAACTTTATCAATAACCCACTCTTCAGCTTGTGTTTTTAAAGTTAGCTTTTGAGTGAATTCACCTTCAGCTAATTCGTTTTTGCCTTCTCCCTTTTCCTCGACTAAGGTCTTAGAAAAAACAAGCTCTACTATAGCACTAGTTTCACTTTCTTCTACCACATTTGTACTTACTTTCTTTACATCATAATCAAATTGGGCAAAATCATTATCATAATATCCTCTTAGTTCAATATGTTGCGCTGAAAAGGGATGAATGGTTGTTAATAACAAATCAGTATCCTCAGTATGAATTGCTTTCACATACAAATCAATTACACCGTCGATCGTACTTTGTGAGCTAACCTCACCTTCTGTGGTTTCATTTTCTCCACCACAACCCACCAAAGTCAATATAAGTCCACATACAGATATAAAGTACAAAAAGTTCTTTTTCATTTCTTCCCCCTGTTCATATTTTTCTGAAAATTTAATCATATTATAATTAGTATATCAACAGGGAGATTACTTTTCAATATTCTGAGGAAATAAACTAAGACTTACTACTTATTTTATGTAGTATCATTATTTTTACAAAAATAGAACCCTATTTGGACTGAGATTCTATTGCAAGTTTTTTATAAAATCTTGCATGATGGTTGCAAGTTCTTTTGGTTTCTCGACCATCCCCATATGTCCTGCATCTTCTAAAACGATTTGCTTGATCATAGATGATTCTACTGAAAACACTTTTTCCTTTGGAATGATTTGATCAAACTCACCTGCTATTAATAAAATTGGTACCTTTGACTGGCTTAAAACAGCATGCCTATCTAATCGTTCTCTCATTGCCCATAGCGCACCTTTTGCACCTGATACACTCGTGTTCAAACCAATTTCAGACACTAATTCTACTTCGTCTGTCATCGATTGTAGATTTTTTGGAGCAAACAATTTTGGGACAAGGTTTTTAATAAGCGGCTCGATCCCGTTCTGTCCAATAAGTTCAATTGTCTTTGTTCGGCCATTTTTTGCTTCGTCACTGTCTGCATGGGCAGTCGAATGAACAAGTGAAAAGCCAGAAAGGTGTTCTGGGTATTGTTCTGCAAAGGATAATGTCACATACCCACCAAGTGAATGTCCAAACATAATTACTTTATCTATTTGTAATTCTTCCAATAAACGTTTAACGTCTGAAGACATGTCTTCAATTGTATAGGAGTCACAGACCGCACTTGATTTCCCGTGTCCTCTTAAAGCGGGAGCAATCACACGGTAACCCTCACTCAATGCCGGAATGATCTTTTCCCAATAGGCAGGACTTCCACAAAACCCATGAAGTAGCACTAAGACTTCTCCGCTACCCTCATCAATATACGATAAGGTTAAATCATCAAATCTCTTGCTATGTCTATGCACAAACCCTCTCTCCTTTCTTGCTGTAAGAGGGTGTTCAAAAAGTCCGGCAAAAATAGCTTCAAATTTCTTCGTCAGCTCGTCTCTCCGCTCCTCACGTATACAAAACATACGCTCCGGTGCTCAAGACTTCGCTTCCTCGAACTTCTTTGCTCTTTTTGTCCTCCTTTTTGAACAGACTCTGTAAGGTATTATTCTACAACACTTCTTCTAGTTATAGGACCTCCCCTTACCCGAGTCACTAATCTCTATTAGCTCATCAGGATAAGGCTCAAAATACGTTTGGGTAAACAAATATTCGTTGTCAAAGCGAATTACCCATGACTTTAATATACTTGTCACACTGCTCAATGGAATCTTTTCATCACGGTATTTTTCTAGAATCGAGGTGAAGTACGCCTTTTCCTTTTGTGTAAGATCTTTTTTAAAATAGCCCATAATATGCTCACATACGTTTATATGAGCTTGATCCCTAGGCTTTCTCGCAAATAGGCGCTGTAACTGACTCTCATATAAAGAATAAATTTCCTCTATCGATTGTTGTTTATAACTAGCTACTATTCGTCCCAGCTCTTTTTGCGTCGTTTGATTATAGGCCATAAACAAATATTTATTTTGAGAGTGGAACGTAATGAGGGATTGTATGGTATGTTGTTGCTCCTTTAAGCTTCTAAAAAAGGCATATGTAAAAAGTTTTGTGAAGAAATGTTCTCGAATGGAAAAATTACTGAGTCTGGCTTCTTCCTCTATTGCTAGAAAAGGATATTGTTCCACGATTGCGCCACCGAAAATGCCGCTAGTCTTACCGATCACAGGTGCTTGTTGTAATCCACTATATACCTTAACATCCTTCATCCCACAAGTAGGTGATTTACTTTTTAAAATAAATCCATCTACTCCTTCTATAGTTGATAAAAATGCAGATGTAAATTCGGTCATTCTATCAGTAAAATCTCTCCCAGTGGAAGGCTGAACTAACTTTTTTTGGCCATCATTTTCGACAATTCTAATCGTCTCCCGAGGGATACCTAGCCCTAGGCTAACCTCCGGACAGACTGGGATAAATTCAACAAATGATTGAAGTCTTTTAACCACAGGATCATGAATCACATCGCCATTGTATCGACATTCTTCAAACTCCAAACACTTGCTCACTACTATTTTAGGCTTATTTTCTCTATACATTCCAATCCCTCATTTAACCAACCAGTTCTAGTGAAGATTTATATTAAGAATTATGTTTAAATGTATCTTGGAACTTTTTTAACTCGGGATCCTCACTTGGGGTGTGATCATAGGAGTTTCGAAACTGATAAGGATTCTTGGGATCCATATCAATCGCAATACCCATTTCATCTCCTGCTGATGCTGTTGAGTCGTTAATAATGCTCTCCTGTTTCCCCTCAGGATGAAACTGATGTTGAGGTTTATTTTCTCTTGATTCCTGTGAGTTCGTCAACTTTGAACACTCCAATACTTCTTTTTTTGAGATGATGCCTCTTACTTGATTAGTAAAGAGGAGGATAGTAAAATGTCTACCTCATTTTTTACCAATATATAAAAAAGTATGTAAATTGGAGTGGAATACCTTTTACTTTGACTACATTTCACGAAAAAAAGAAGCCACCTATTTTAGGGTAGCTTCAACTTCATCATTTATAGGCAGCGCATTTGGCTTCGCGATATAATAGCCTTGGGCTAAGTCGAATCCTATTGACCGACAGAATTCTAATTCTTCTTTACGCTCCACACCCTCAGCCAGTGTTTGGATATTGTACTCTTTTGAAACTTCTAATATTCTCTTTAATTGATCCTGTTTCTCTAAGGAACTATCACAATCAGAAATTAAATCGCGATCAATTTTGGCATAATTAGGTTGTAATTGTTTTAACACGTCAATAGTAGCATAACCAGCACCAATATCATCTAATGCTACTTTAATACCTTCATTCTTATAGGCTTTAAAAATCGATTGCAAGTGAGGAATATCTACAATTCTCTCAGTCTCGACTACTTCAAACACGAGGTCACTAGGATCAACGTGATATTTTTCAATATTTTCAAACGTACTCTTTAAGCAATGTCTTGGATCATAAATTGAAGACGGTAAAAAATTGATAAAACGAAGCATGCCTGTTGGTAAATGCTCCGAACTATACTTAATGGCTTGCTTTCTAGCATTTGCATCTAGCATCGCTTGTAAACCTGCATTTTGAGCAAATGAAAAGAGTTGATAAGGCGAAAAGGTATGCTCTGGATGAGAAGGTCTAAGTAAAAATTCATACCCTACAATTTCGTCACTTTTTAATGATAATATGGGTTGAATATGGTTTGTAAAGTATGAGTTTTTAATGACATGAATAAAGTCTGGATGCTTGATCCGATTGTACATTTCAGAGAATTGAAGCATTTGTGGAAAACTCTCAGAGCTGTTCTCTTTATTTTGGTGCGACACATTTAAGTCGACATCTAGTTCAAATTTCGAATCTACTATCATTTGAATGGCATCCATTTCAAGCTCTAATTGAACAAGAGAGAAGTATTCAAATGTAAAGGAAGTAGATTGGTTGTTAATAAGTTTTTGAGGATTTAACTCCTCTAAGACAACTCTAATAATTTCTGGATACTTCGAAAAAATGGTGATAAATCCTTCATTGCTAATTGATTTTAATTCCGAGCATTGTGAACAAGTCATACTTTTGTAGTTCCCTCCTACTTGAATCGCTTCTTCAATATAAATGTAAGCTGAATTTACCATAAAAAAAAAATTTAGTTACCCTAATAATACCTTTATTCCTAGTATTTTTATACTATTTTCGACAAAATAATAAAAAAAAATGGAGATAGATCATCACCATTTTACTCTACTGCCCTATTACAACTTCCCGCTCAATATGCTCATGTAGTGTATCGTTCTGTATGTGTACTACAATATGGTGTTTCCCGCTTTGCTTAACCTCAAAAGATGCTGCATAATTCCCATCTGATTTCTCTTTAGCATCAATGAAAACATGACGACTCTCGTTTTCACCCCAAATTTCAAATTTTACCTGGGCATCTAATAGAGGTTTCTCCTCATGAAGTACAATCACTTCAATTGGCAATAACTCGTTTGCAACTACTACTTCTGGTAGCTTTACATCAATGCTGAGCTTACGTTTTTCATGATCGTGTTCCTGGTTGGAATGCTCTTGTGCCGTATCTTCTGTTGCAGCCCCAACTATAAGCTCTATTTTAGGCATTGTATGCTGATCTCGTGCTGTTACATGTGCGACAACATTATATTCCCCACCTGTTTCAAATACCTTACTTGTGAAATAAACCCCTTTAGTGCCGTGTTCCCCTACAATCATTTCATGGTCATCACTATTTGCTTCCCACACTTCAAAACTTACATCATTTGCATCATCTACAGCTTCACCTGCTTGGGTAACAATGGCTTCAATCAAGACTTCTTCACCAACAACTGGATTCTCAGACGATGTTTGAATTAGAACCTCAAGTATTGCAGGCATCACTGTATCAATACTGTCTCCATTTACATCGTTGCATCCCACTAACAAAACAAAGATGAGACCAAAACTCACCCGACGTATATTTTTCATCAATTATTGTCACCTCATCAAGTAATAGCGTCATAAACATGTTATCAATTATAGTCTATTTAATAACAAAGCAAACGACACTCCATTGACATTTTCGTGACAAAAAAATCTAATACAAATGTGTTGAATCATAAATCAATGAAAAACTTGTAATCTGGATGACTATAAATTACCTTAAAATTTGGATCGCTACTTAGAATTGTGTATAAATCCTCAGGGGCAAACCAAAGGTGATCCTCTGGAAATGTGTGGTTAGCACCGAAGTGATAGCTAAGCCAGACTAGCTTTGAACAATATATATAGGTCCATTCATCATGTAAAGGAGTACTTATAGTAAAATAGAAG
Source organism: Bacillus sp. DJP31 (assembly GCF_049310945.1). Lineage (NCBI taxonomy): Bacteria > Bacillati > Bacillota > Bacilli > Caryophanales > Bacillaceae > Bacillus > Bacillus sp. DJP31. The sequence continues at coordinate 76,459 of NZ_JBMERO010000008.1, forward strand.
ATAGGCTTCGAAATACCATTTTTTTCATTCCTTTGAAATTCTGCTAAGTATTTTTCTGCATATGCTGTTGCCTTCTCACCTAGCACCTTATCCTTTGGTCTAAATTGTGCATAAATGGGATGGTGCTCGACAAATTGAGATATAGGCACCTTCCTAATGATCGGGTCTGACATAACAGCTTCTATGATATTCTTTTCATCGACTACAAGTGCCGCATGCCCCATGTATCCATAAGGTAAGCCATCCACATTATCACAAGCAACTAGTATATCCCCTACTTGATAATCCGTTGAACTCTTTTCACCAGGCTGGATGAGTCCAGTTTCTCTCCAGCTAAATTCCTCTCTAACTGAAAAGTTTCTTCCGTTGTGGTCTTCTCCATAGCCTATTACATAAGCATGCTTTAAATGTTCATCTTCAGGAAGCTGCATTGATAATTCCTTTTTTAAGCAAAATGCTCCCAAATATCGTCCATTCATAAAGATTTCTATAAAAGGATAGATTTCTTCTCCTTTGTTTACAAAAGTGACGTGTTGACCTGATTTTGTCATAAAAAAACCCTTCAATATAATCCCTCCCATGAAAGGATATTCACATTGAAAGATATTGATGTTCTAAAATGATACTATGCAGGTGATTTTTCGGTCTTATCTGAACGGATTAAAAATAAATGTGTGAAATACTCTGTAAATGCTAAGAAAAGACTCACAATTATTGCACCTAATATGGTAACCTCAGCTCCGTCCAAAAATGCAGCAAGTCCAACTATTATAAGAATTGAAGCCACAAAATCAAGGAAAGTACTAATCCACAATGTACCTCTCTTTAAAATCAAATATTCCATAGCAGTCCCAACACCTGCTAAAACAAGCCCAATTAAAATTGGTTGAAACATACTAGTAAAGTTTACATTAGGCAATATATACGAGGCCATTGCGACAATAAGTGGACATAGTATGACCTTCATGAATAAACTAGTCAATTTAAGCACTCCTTTTTCCACTTAGTGTTTTCACAAGATAAAAGAATATACGCATAGCCCTCCTTTCATTTTCATTTTCCCTTCTTCTTCTATTCTTGTGTGCTTAAATTAGTTAACTCACATAAAAAGGTAGTAGCAATTGGTCGATTCATTCTTGTATGAATTTTAGTTCATTTACACATAACATGCATATAGCATATAGAAAGCACATTTAACATTGACACAAATTTAATGTTGTTTTATATTATGACCGACGGGTACTCACGAGGAGGTTTTTAACCTTTGGTAAGAGGAGAAGGACAACGAGAAAAAATATTGAATGCTGCAAGGGAGGTGTTTGGATCCAAGGGCTTCTTCGATACGAAAATGATTGAAATTGCTGAACGAGCAAATGTTTCTAAAGGGACCATTTATTTATACTTTGAATCAAAAGAGAAATTATATTCAGCTATGCATGCCAAACAGTTTGAAATGTATATAGTCATCCTTTCTGAGAAGGTCGATCGATTTTCCACTCTCAAAGATAAATTAATATGTATTGCAGAAGAGCATTTGAACATATTTTATAAAAATAGAGAACGATCTAGTATGTTCCTACAGGCATATAACAATGATCCAGCTATGATCGAAACGTTGCACACCTTCTTTAGGAACTACAATCAGTATGTTTCGGATTTACTAGAGCAAGAAGGTATTGAAGGTCCAAAAGAGCATGCAAAATGTTTTTCCGGGATACTCGATAGTTATCAACGAGATATATTCTTTAATCCGGACTTTGATTATTCTTCCTTGTTAAAAGCAGTATTGTTTTCGGTCAACTTATTCCTAAATGGTTGTAGTGGTCAACGTAATCAATAGGCCATAGCCCTTTGTATTTATAATTGACTGAACAGTCAGTACTATAAACTATTATTCACTATCACAAATAAATGGAGGTTTTTATGAACTTTTTAACAAGGTTTAGCTTAAAAAATGCTGTCGCGGTCTTTATTTTTTCTTTCTTACTCATTTTAGGAGGCTTATATTCCTTTTCCAAGCTTAAATTAGATTTGCTCCCTAATATCGAGTTTCCGCAAATATCAATTGAGGCCTTCTATCCTGGCGCTTCTCCTGAAGATGTCAATGATCAAGTGACATCAAAACTAGAGCAAAAACTTAAGGGAATTGAAGGAGTTACGAAGATCCAAAGCTCCTCTTTTGAAAATATTAGTATCGTGAGTCTTGAATTTCCGTTTAATACGGATATGGACCAAGTCGAGCAGCAGATTAACGCTGCCATTAAGGAAACATCACTACCTGAAAATGTAGAGCCAGAAGTAAATCGATTTTCGTTCGGTGCTTTCCCTATCTTCAATATCTCATTATTTGCAAAGGGAGATACAGATGTAGAGGAAATAATAGAAAGCGAAATTATCCCAGAGCTTAATAAGATACAAGGTATTAACTCTGTTTCTGTAGGTGGACTCAAGGAAGAGCTTGTTCAAATTACAGTTGATAAAGAGCTTGCTGAACCTTACGGGTTATCATTAGAGCAAATAAAAAATCAAATTAACCAAAAATTATTCTCTTTCCCAGCTGGTACAATCACCTCTGGTGAGCTCCAAATACCAATAAGGGTAGAAGAAAAAATCGAAAAGCTAGAAGAACTAAAGAACATTGAGCTTACTTCTAGTTTCAATAGTGAAGCACAACCTGTAAAATTATCAGAGATTGCTAAAATTGAAACGGTCACAGACCAGCCTGAGTTTACACGCTACAATTTAAAAGAATCACTATCGATGGCCGTGACAAAAAAACAAGATGCCAACACAGTTGAAGTTGCCGATAAGGTTCTTGAAGTGCTAGATAGCTACTCTGATCGAGTAGATTACGCGATTGGCTTTGACTCTGCAGAAGGCATTGAGAAGTCAGTTGAGACACTAGTGAAGGAAGGTTTATTAGGTGCACTGTTCGCATCCATTGCTGTCCTAATTTTCCTTCGAAATTTTAGAGCGACCTTTATCGCCATCATTTCGATTCCACTTTCATTATTGGTTTCGGCAATCTTCCTAAACCAAATGAATATCTCATTAAACGTCATGACTCTAGGGGGAATGGCCGTAGCAGTTGGGCGTGTTGTAGATGATAGCATCGTCGTCATCGAAAACATCTTCAGAAGGGTTAGAAAAGAACAAAGTGGAATCTCAAACGAATTGGTTGAATCTTCCACAAAGGAAATTCTAAAAGCCATTACCTCTTCAACACTAACAACCATTGTGGTTTTCCTTCCTTTAGGATTTGTTGGTGGTATTACTGGGGAATTCTTCTTACCTTTTGCGCTAACAGTTATTTTTTCTTTACTAGCCTCTTTACTTGTGGCGATAACCATTGTTCCTATTCTTTCAAAGTACTCATTTAAAAAGGTACCAAAAGAGGAAAAGGAAGATGGTTTACAACGTTTTTATGGAAAGGCCATTGCTTGGTCCCTAAATCACAAGCTACTCATCATCGTTTTATCCATTGTTTTATTAGGAAGCTCAATGGCCTTAGTTCCTGGTCTTGGCTTTACGTTCATACCAAACGAAGAACAGAAAACACTAGTAGCTAGTGTACAACTTCCTTCTTCTACATCTTTGGAGAAAACAAATGACGTATCCTTAAAATTAGAAGAAATGTTTGATGAAAACGAAGATATCTTAGAAGTTACTGCTGGTATTGGTTCACGTGATTTCAACACCGGTTTAAAGCGTCAGAATCAAGCAAATTACTTCATAAACTTATCTGAAGATGCTGATGTTCGTTCAGCAATAGAAGAATTAGAGATTGACATGAAGGAAATTACCGATGAAGTAGCACCTGGAGCAAAGCTCGGAATTCAAGAGCTAGCATCTGGTGGTCCGCCAACAAACAATAATGTGGTCGTAGATTTATACTCTACCAATCTAGATGACCTTCAAGAAGCGGCAAAAACGATTGAAGACTACATGAAAACAAATGATAAGCTGAAATATGTATCCAATAACTTTTCAGAAAAGCAAAAGCAACTCATAGTAAGTATTGATCCTGAGAAATCTACACAGTATGGGGTTTCAGGCTTCCAAATACTTGGTCTTATTTCTGACCAAACTAAGCCTGTGTCCATTGGAAACCTAGCTCTTGACGATGTAGACCGATCTGTTCAACTATCCTATGACGAATCAATCACTTCGCCTGATGAGATTGAAGATCTAGTCGTATTTACAAAGCAGGGTCCTATCCCTTTAGGTGATATTGCCAATGTAGAGGAAATTGACACGTATACTTCCATCCAAAAGTTAGATGGAAAAGTATTTGCCCGTATTGAAGCCCAGATTGATGATACAAATATTCAGGCAGTGACATCAGATGTAGTGGAAGGTGTTAAAACTGAATTGGATTTACCTAGCAGTGTGGAATTTGAGGGTGGCGGTGGAAGTGATGATACCGTTGAGACTTTCCAACAGCTTGGTTTAGCGATGCTAATCGCCATCGGTCTTGTATATTTAACGATGTTAATCACATTCGGTAAAGCGAGAATTCCATTTATTATTCTTTCTTCACTCATCTTCGTACCAATTGGTTCGTTTTTTGGATTAGTCATTGCAAAAGAACCTATGTCTGTAAGTGTAATGATTGGTTTCTTAATGCTTATAGGTATCGTTACTACAAATGCGATCGTGCTTGTAGACCGCATTAATCAAAATCGTGAAGAGAAAGGATTGGCTATTCGTGAGTCTTTAATGGAGGCTGGTAAAACGCGACTACGTCCTATCCTAATGACAGCATTCGCAACGATTGCTGCGTTAATTCCGTTAGCCTTCACAACATCAGCTGGAACGTTAATTTCAAAGGGGCTTGCAATTACCGTTATAGGCGGTTTAACAACATCAACCCTTTTGACATTGATCATTGTACCGGTCGTGTATGAACTGTTTTTCTTTAAGCAGTCACGGAAGGAAAGAAAAGAAACGCAAGCGTAACTGGTTAAAAACAGGATGATTTGTTCATCCTGTTTTTTATTTAGAAAAAATTTAGTGACAGAGATAGAATTGAAATTCTCACGTTCTATTAATTTAAATAAGAAGTACTGTCAATGTAAATAAATGGATAAATCCCGATAAATAGTCAATCTCGGCTTATATTTTTTTGAATTCGGCTTATAAAATGAAAAAACGGATGATATATTATATTTTCCGCTTATAATTGAAAGGTTTTGGATTAAAAGCGGAGTTTGTTACAGGGATATTTGGAAAGTAACAGGAGTTTTTCACCCTTTCCTAGTCTTACTAGTTATTTACAGTTAAAAAGTATGTGTTTTTTTTGCTAAAATCAAACATTTATTAGAGCTTCAATAAAGAAGAACCCCTGTTTACAAGAGACTGCTGAAAAAGTCCTTTTTTTAAAAAATATGCTAAAATACCTGTTGATTGTAACGAGAGGATGCACCATTCCCCGGGGTGGGCGGTGAGCCTCCTCGGCGTAAACGCCATGCCGTGAGTCTCACCTGTCCCACATATCCAGCAGGTGCCCTAGCACATCCGTTCCAATCAACATATACTCCCTAAAATAGCTCATTTTTCGATAGTAACTACTTTTTCAGTGGCCTCATTTACAAGGGTTCCTTGATTTTCGAATTAAAAATCAGTAACTATTGGATTTCACCAAATACTCTTCAATTCCCATACTTCTAAAGCAATTACGTTCACTTTTCCACTTTCCACTTTAAAATAAACCCCATCACTTGTTTCTTTAGGATAGATTCTATTCGTCAAAACACTCTGCCCATCATTTACAAACACCTCTAATGAGGAATGGTCTAAAAATATATGCAAGGAAAGCTTCCCCTCATTTAACGCAACCGGTACTGAAGCTATTCCTGATAGCCCTTCTCCTGACTTCTGCAAATCAACAGTTAATTGTTCCTTCCCACCATCATATGTAATCACTGTCTCCTCTTGCCCGTCCTCGCTCTCACATAGACCGATAGAAAAAGTTGTATCTCCTTCAACAAGCTCAAATTCTCCCTTTATTTCTAGCCTTCTTCCAGAAATACCTTCAAATACATTTGAATTTACCTTACCTAGCTCCACACTAAATTCCTTCGCTCTTAGTTTTTCTAATTCACTCACCGGCTTTATAATTAGTAGGTTCTCATCAGATAAAGTTAATTCCCGAGGAATGGTCATGGCACCAGCCCACCCATTTTTTTGCGAAGGCATCTTTGTCTCCCACATATCCATCCATCCGATTAATAGTCGACGGCCACATTCATCCTCTAATGTTTGTGGAGCATAAAAATGAAATCCGTAATCAAGCTGGTAATCAGCTTCCTGCTTGAATTTACCTGTTTCATAATCCAGTTCACCAACAATATAACGATTCTGCCATCCATCCTTCATTGGAGATAAAACTAATACATGCTTGTTTCCTAGTTTAAATAGATCAGGACACTCCCACATATATCCGAGAGTCCCATCACTCTCAGCCATAACCCCTATGTATTCCCACTCTCTCAAGTCATTGGATCGATAAAGCAATGCTTTCCCTACTTCGTCCTTTCCTGTGCCCAGGACCATATACCATTGTTCCTCATGCTTCCACACTTTAGGATCACGAAAATCTTGACTCCCGTCTTCCGGTGGATACCCAATGACAGGATTACGTTCTTCTTTACTAAAAGTCACTCCATCTTCACTATAGGCCAAACATTGAACTTCTTTTGGATCTTTTTCATCCACATGTCCCGTATAGATCAAGGTCAATATACCGTTATTATTTACTGCACTTCCTGAAAAGCAGCCTCCGATGTCGTAATCCTCACTAGGTGCAAGGGAGATCGGCATATGCTTCCAATGAACTAAATCATCACTAACAACATGCCCCCAATGCATGGGACCCCACTTTGAATCATACGGATAGTGTTGGTAGAATACGTGATATTCGCCATTATACTGAATGAGCCCATTTGGATCATTCATCCAGCCTCGGGGCGTCATAATATGATAACCTAAACGGTAAGCATCACTTTTAACGGTTTCCAGAGGTGTAAAAACATAATCATTCGCCTGATCTACTGCTATCTTGTGCTTATCTTCCCTCGTCATCATCATCGTCCTTTTCAACAGTGTCTCATTTAGATTGTTCAACATTCAGAGTTTAATGTACTTTTCTAAGTATGTAAAAAAGAGAGTTACCTAAACGGCAACTCATAAAGGTAGATCTCGTTTTGTAAATAATAGTGCAGCAATAGTAAATATGAGGGTACCTAAAACTATAAGAGTTAGGGCTGGAATCAAAATATCAATAGATCCAGTTGCAAGTTCTTGTGGCTCAAATAAAGAAAATACCGTGAAGTTTCGAAACCACTCCACATTTTCACTAATTTTTCCAGCTAAATCTAAAATATAAAATACTAAACTAATACCCGCAGAGATTCCTAGCGCCTTCTTTTCATCGTTTACTAAGCTTGAAACAAGGAAGCAATAACTACAGATTACATAGAACAATAGAAAGCCTACCAAATTTAGTTGAAAGAACTGTGACACATCCAGCGTATATCCATCAATAACATAAGCGGTACCTGTGATTCCAGAGACAAAGGTTAAAAAGGATATTAGCAGCAGTCCGGATACTAAAACTAGCATTTGAGTTACAATGACCTTTAGCCTAGATGCACCTGTTGAAAGTAAGTAAGCCATAGATCCATTATCAACCAATCTTGCTACTAAACTCGTAGATGTCATCACGCTATATATTACTAGAATCACAATGAATAAGAGCCCGTAAAATTCTCCAGCGATAAAAGCTTCGATGCTGCCAAATCCTTTTGTAAGTCCAAAAGCGCTCAGCATCTCAGGTGGCATTGACTTTAATATATCATCCATCGCAGGTAAATCAGCAATTGTAGGATACAGCCAAATAATTAGCCACAGGTAAAAGAAACTCCCAAAAGCAAAGCCAAAAATTAGTTTCCCATTTGTTTTATACATAGCATTAAATAGTGAGAGCTTCATCTCCATTTCCCTCCTTTTGAGCATAATAATGCATAAACATCTCTTCTAGTTCTTGTGTTCGAACAGAAAGGTTCAATATATGACATTTTGATAATGCTTGGACAAAACTCTGATGATCTCCCGTTATGGCAATATGCAAGGTTAAATCCTTTTCCTCAAGAATGTCTAACTGCTGATCATGAAGTTTTCCTACGTCTTCCCTTGAATTCACTGTAATCTCAAAAATTTTCCGTTGTTTTTGCTGAACAGTCTTGATATCTTCTACCGCTACAATTCTACCATCTTTAATGACTCCAACGCGGTCACACGTACGTTCAATTTCCTGAAAGCTGTGTGAGCTCATGAGAATGGTCTTCCCCTTTTCCCTTTCAGCCAGGATTAAATCAATAAACACCTTTTGCATTAATGGATCTAAGCCGGATGTTGGTTCGTCTAAAATGAGAACCTGTGGATTGTGCATAAATGCTGTGACGATAGCTACCTTTTGCTTCATTCCTTTAGACATTTTACGAATAGGCGTACCCACTTCAAATTGAAATTGCTCGATTAATTCATTTCGATACGATACATCCTTTGTTCCTCTCATTCCTTCGATTAGTTTAATAAAATCAAGTCCAGTCATACCTTCTAGAAAGGAAATTTCTCCAGGTAAATACCCTACTTCCATTAAACATTGAGATGAATCCTTCCAAACATGCAATCCATTTATTCTTGCAGACCCGCTAGAGGGCTTCATGAACCCAAGAAGCTGTCTAATGGTCGTTGATTTACCGGCACCATTAGGCCCTAGGTAGCCAAAAACCTCTCCTTTTGCAACTTCAAAGCTCACATCAAAGATTCCTTTTCCATTAGTGAATACCTTCGTTAGCTGTTCTAGTGAGATCACTTTTACCATTCCCCCTTATATCAAAAAGTGAAATATTTAAACGAGAATATTTCATTTTAATTATAACTCCTATTTATACATTTTCAAGTATTATATGAATTATATAGTTGTATATATTTCAACTTTTTTGTTATGTTATGTAAGAGGTGAAAATCATTGACAGGTTTACCAAAGTTGAAGGATCGAAAAAGGAAAAGTATTAAACAGGCTGCTTTTACTTTGTTTTCTGAATATGGTTTAAAGGATGTTAAAATCACAGATATTGCGAAGCTTGCAAACGTATCACAAGTTACGATTTACAATCACTTTGAAAATAAAGAGCAGTTATTTCGAGAAACACTGATTGATTATACAAATCGAAAGTTTGAAGAATATCAGGGATTGTTACTAAATACATCGATACCTTTCCAAGAGAGAATTGAACAGTATATTTTAGATAAAATAAAGAGTGCAGAGGAAATATATCCTGATATTATTGAGACGGCACTCGTAAAGGATGACGAGCTTCGAAGCTTTCTTCAGCATTTTTCGCAAACGAAGGCAATCCCCCTCTTTGTTCAGTTCATTAAAGAAGGGCAGGACACAGGTAAAATAAACTCAGAACTATCTTTGGAAGTCATTTTATTTTATTTACAGATGCTTAGTAATGAAGCTTCTACCTATTCGAAAATAGTTACTAATGGAAATACTTTTGCAAAAGAACTTCTACATATGTTTTTCTATGGTTTAATAGGGAAGTAACCAACAAGTAGAAATCCCAAAAGGAGGGATGAATTGATTACTAATCACTTATCGGAAAATCAGATTACATTAATCGTCATAAAAGCTCTTAAAGAAAACAAACGAGCTGAGTTAGAGGCAATTCTAGACGAACTCCAACCCTATGATTTAGCCAAATTATATACATTACTTCCTGCAAAGCATCGGCACAAGTTTCTTCTCTCCCTTCAAACCAATCAGCTTGCTGACTTGGTTGAAGAGTTAGAGGAAGACGCACAACAACTAGAGGTTTTTAATACTCTAGGAATTGAAAAATCAGGCCAGATCATGGATGAAATGGATAATGATGATCTCGCATCCTTGTTTGAACCCCTATCTCAAAGCACTATTGAAGGTTATTTATCAGGAATGAAGAAAGAAGAGTCAGAAGCCGTACAGCAGTTATTAAGCTATGAACATGAAACAGCAGGAAGGCTCATGACCAATCGCTTCGTTTGGATTCCAGATCATTACACCGTCAGAGACACTGTTGAGAAGTTAAAAGACTTTGCCGAGTACTCCGAGACCATAAATTATTTATATGTAATTGACCAAGAGAAAAAACTTGCTGGTGTTGTCTCTTATCGAGATATTATTCTGGCTGAACTTGAAGACAAAATCACAGATATAATGTATGAAAGAGTTATTTCGGTCCCTGTTGATATGGACCAGGAAGAAGTAGCTAAAATTATTGAGAGGTATGATTTTTTAGCCATACCCGTTGTGGATATAGATCATGTGTTAAAAGGAATAATAACGATTGATGACATCATTGATGTTTTAATCCAAGAAGCCAATGAAGATTTTGAAAAACTCTCAGCAACTGGAAAATCCATTGATTTTGAAACAAAATCCTTAGTTGCAGCCTATCGAAGACTTCCATGGCTGATTTTACTTTTATTTATAGGTATTATCTCCGGGGGAATAATCAGTAGCTTTGAAGAAACGCTTCAAAAAGTTGTGGCATTAGCCTTTTTCATGCCAATGATTGCAGGTATGACTGGTAATACGGGTACACAATCATTAGCAGTTGTCGTTAGAGGCCTTGTATCAAGAGATTTAGACAAACAAATGGTCATAAAACTTATACTACGTGAATTAGGTGTAGGGTTAATTATTGGGGTAACATGCAGTGTCTTAATTGCCATCATTGCTTATGTATGGCAAGGGGATTTCATTTTAGGAATTGTAGTTGGAAGTTCTCTATTTTTGACGTTAGTTATTGGAACACTTTCCGGAACCATCATTCCACTGATTCTATATCGCTTAAAAATAGATCCAGCAGTTGCATCTGGACCTCTTATTACAACCATTAATGATATTTTTTCATTGGTGACTTATTTTGGGATTGCGACAATATTTATTAAATATTTAATGTAGATTTGAGCAATATAAGAGGAATGGGGATATCCCCATTCCTCTTTACAAATTATCTAGCAAATACATGATTTCCGATCTTGATTGTGATCAAACGTGATTTAATCCATGTGCTTTGAGCTGTTTTAGGATTGTAGAAGTAAATAGATCCGCTTCCTTGGCCTCTAAACATAAGTGCTTCTTGCACTGCGCGCTTGGATTCAGCATCTGCTGCTTGATTAATTGTTCCGCTTGAAACTGGTGAAAATGCGTAGTAACCCCCAGCAGAACGTTCTGTAATTACACCTTGAATAGAGTTAGGAAATAAAGAACTATCTACACGATTTAGTACAACCGTAGCAACCGCTACTTTACCTGCATACGGTTCTCCTTTTGCTTCAGCATATACTAATCTAGCAAGTAATTCTCTTTCATAGCTTGTTGGAATATGGGGAATTGTCAGATTCTCCCCAGCAAATAGACTAAAGTTTTTTTTATTATTTATCTTCTGAATGGCAGCGGTAGGAATTCCGTATTGGTTGCTAATCTTCCAGAAAGTCTCTCCACTTTTAACTTGATGTGACGATGTATCTGCATCTGCTGCACCTATTTGAAAAGTAAAGATTGTTGCAGCTAGAGTCGAAGCAATTGCTAGTTTTTTAAACCATTTCATTTGAAAACCTCCTAGTAGTTTGCTCACTTACTAGGCTAACAGCTTACTAGAAGGTTTTCAGCCCCTAAAACTTCCCACTAGATTTTCGCGATAGAAGAAACCCTATTATACTAGGCACTCCAGCATCCCTTAGTAAAATTAACCATTCCAGGTTATCTTCTTTTTTTCGAAAAAAGAGGATACGAAGTAAAAATGCAACCCTTACATTGTCATTCTCACTTGAGGCTAATTTGTTTTCATTTGACTAGTCATAAAAAAAAGCCTTTCTAGATAAACCAGAAAGGCAAAAATGGAGGAATAGTCATGAGATACCTCTTACTTTACAGTTGGGAAACCAAATCCTGATGCATAGTCATCACCAACAGCAGCACCAGTTCCACCTAAGATATCGTTTGCCTTTGCACGGTTTTGTAACTCTGTACGTAATTGCACAGCCGAGAAACCAGGGTTCGCTGCCCAAACTTTCGCTGCTAAACCAGCTACGTGAGGTGTTGCCATTGAAGTACCACTGATAGTATTGTAGTTACCAGTATACCAAGTTGACTCAACCGCTCGACCTGGTGCTGATAATTCTACATCTTTTTCACCAATGATATAATCTCCATCTGTGTTTGGATTTCCACGTGAAGAGAAATCAGCTACTCGATATGTTCCATTTTGCTGTACATCCTCTAGTGCAGCCACCGCGACTGCATTAGGAAGTGCACCTGGATATCCAATTGTATTTGCATTTGGACCGCTGTTTCCTGCTGCAGCAACAACTAATACACCCTTACCATATGCATAAGTCACTGCGTCAGTAATTAAGGAATTCTTCGTACTAGAACCAAGAGACATATTAACGACAACCTTTACTCCTAAACGGCTTGCCTCGTCTCCAGCATGACGGATTGCTGCTGCAATATCATCTGAATAACCCGATCCACGGTCATTCAGGACCTTGTAAGCCCATAACTTAGCGTCAGGAGCTACTCCGTAAACACCTTGACCATCAGTACCACCATCAGCAAGGACAGTCCCTGCAACATGTGTCCCATGTCCATTTTTATCTGTACATGTATTGTTTACAAGACTTGCTCTTTGACTAAAGTCCTTACATTGTTCAATGTTACTTGTTAAATCCACGTGAGTCTTATGAACACCAGTATCCAACACCGCTACCTTTATTCCACTTCCACCAGAGGTTGTAAGAATGTTTGCATCCTCGTACATTGCTTCAATGCCCCATGGAGTTTGATCATTTGGTACTGATGTTCTACTTGCTGTGTTGTCTGGTTTAGCATCTAATGATACTTGTTCCACTAATTCCACCGACAGCTTTTTATTCTTTTTTAATGCCTCTAACTGTTTTTCTGTTACATCAGTCGTAAAGCCATTATTAGTAAATTCCCATCGCTTTCCGTAATTAGCTTTTGCCGCTTTTTTTTCATTCTCATCTGTAGAGTTAATTAGAACACGAACCTTTCCTGACTTGACTTCAGATGCTCCAACACTTGTAGAGTACATAGGTGTGATTAGAACTGCGGTCATTAACAAACTTCCAACAATTTTTAACCATTTCATCTACAAAACCTCTCCCTTAATACGATTTTTTCTACTATGTACTAGCAGAAGAAAACTCTGATTTTTTTAATAATCTGAATTTTCAATATCATCATAACACGCATTCTTTTATTTGGGTATTGGGAAAATTGATCCGAAAAATCGCTTTAAAGCAATGATTTTTGATGGTACTTTCCCAATAGAAAAAACTTCCAAATATCAGTTTCTTAACTTTCATAAATGCAATTGCAAATTATTGTTATATGGAAAATCAAATTAAATGCAAAAAATCCTACCACTGAGTGGAGGGATTCTTCGCTTAGAAAGATTCACTTAAATATGAAATGGATTTATTTATAGCTCAGTAAGTCTAATTAATCAGCTTCTCGCTTCGTCCATATATGTATAGATCACTGCACCTTGATGTTGGGCAATCCCTCGAAAATACTTAAAATCTTCTTCTTTTACAAGTACCTCACGAAATGCCATAAAATCTACTTTTGAAACTAGATATTCCTCAATTTCTCGACTTCTGAGCTTTTCTACTATCATTTCAATCTCACTACGATCCATTATGTCATCCTCCGAATCTAAATTCAACATTGCTATTACAATTGTTGCATAACAAAAACAATGGCTAATTGAAAGAGCTCCTGTTTTTATTTCCCAACCACTCTAACAACTCAGGATACATTCGTCTTCCATCATCGTACCCCTCATTAAATAATTCTGTTAACCTATTTCTGTTTCGCTCTATTCTTCCCACTTTTAAAGGTTTTGTAGGCTGAATAATAAATGCATTACCACTCTTTTCCTGATTTCCTATATATTGTAGAGTTTCGTTGTAATATCCTGATCGTATAGATAATTTATTTAATAAACCTGGGTATGTTTTATATGCTCTTCTGGAAATCCATGAAGGACTTGAGTTATTTTTCTTTTTCTGATAGCCACGATTTTGCGTTAAAATGACAACATTTTTTGAGAATCCATCTCGTTCTGCTTGTCTAATGGGAATTGGCTCAGAAATTCCACCATCTAGCAGGCTTCGATTATCATAGGAAACGATTGGAGCAACAAACGGTAGAGAGCTTGAAGCCCTAAGAATAGTAAGCAAGTCTTTCCCATGTTCATGATTATTATAATAAACGGTCTCGCCAGTTACACAGTCTGTTGTCCCAACGACAAATGTTTCTGTTGCTTTATAGAAGGTCTCATAGTCAAAGGGAACTAATACATTCGGAATTTCATCAAAGATAAAATCCATACCAAACAATTGCCTTTTTTTTATGTAATTCCGAATGGATAGATAATTTGGATGATTGATATAATCAATGTTTACCGTTCGATTTCTTCCTTTTTGCCGAGATAGGTAGGAGACAGCATTACATGCTCCGGCTGAAACACCTATATTGTATGGAAAATAGAGCTTCTGCTCCATAAAATATTCTAATACACCTGAAGTATAAACTCCTCTCATTCCGCCGCCTTCTAAAACTAAGCCTGCTTGAACCATACTTTTTAGTCTCCCTTCCACCTGTATATTTTATTATAATTACCATTTTACCATATATTGATATAATTTTTAAAAGTATAGTCTCAGTAACTATTATAATAATTTACACAAAAATGAAAAAAATTGCTTTACCTTTCGACAAAACTCATGCAAAATTGTAAGTAAGGTATTAGGAAGGGGAATTTTATGATGAAAATCGCTGTATTAGGAGATATTATTGAATTCAAAGATGGTCTACAGGGTATCGTAGAAAAAGTAAATGAAAACTCAGTAATTGTTGACCTCACATATATGGAAAACTTTCTAGACCTTGAATTAGAAAGACGAACGGTTGTTAACCACAAAAATTATAAAATAATAGGTGCTGTAAAAGCGTAAAAAAGTAGGAACAGGTTGCTGTTCCTACTTTTTATTTAGTGACGAAATAGTATCTCAAAATAAAATCTATCGATTATCAATCTTCTCTGGATACAAATCATGGTTCATCAATCTGTAATCAGCCATTTGTTCATATTTCGTTCCAGGACGACCATGGTTTGTATAAGGATCAATGGAGATCCCGCCTCTTGGAGTGAATTTCCCCCAGACCTCTATATATCGCGGATCCATTAGCTTAATTAAGTCATTCATGATGATGTTCATACAATCTTCATGGAAATCACCATGGTTTCTGAAGCTAAATAAGTATAGCTTTAAAGACTTGCTTTCTACCATTAGCTTATCAGGGATATAACTAATGTAGATCGTCGCGAAATCAGGCTGTCCAGTTTTTGGGCATAAACTGGAGAATTCTGGACAATTAAATTTTACAAAATAGTCTCGATTTTCATGTTTATTTTCAAAACTTTCTAGGATTGCTGGTGAGTATTCGAATAAATACTTGGTACCTTGATTCCCAAGTAAAGTCACACCTTCTAATTCTGAATCTTTTCTTCCGCTCATTTTCATACCATCCATTCTATTAAAGTTAAACCCCGCGTTTATTTCCCCATACAAGAGTATGAAGCTGAGGTAGTACACGTACATCATTCATTTCACAAGACAACACAACTTGATCAATGAGCCATTCATATTTAGTTAATAATGACTGAACCAATGATTGGTCCTCAGTTCCATAAACATCGTCATTTCCTACTTGGACATAGAAAGGCACACCAGGGTATCGGTTATGAATGGCTTTTGCATAGACAAAGTCTTCATTAGTAAAAACAACAACCTTTAATGAGAGATTGCTTTCCAGGCTTTTATCTAATTTTTTAATAATAGCATCTAACTTATCATAGTCTGTTTCCATACCTGAGCTTGGTGGTTTAGGAGAGACTGTAATATCATGTACTAGCGACAGCCAATCCTGCCACTTTGACCCTTGAGTCTCAACCCCGATACGAATTTTATTCTCTCTTAGCAAAGATACTAGTCCACTCATATTACTTAGTAAAACAGGGTTTCCACCTGAAATCGTCACATGGGAGAACTTGTCTTGCCCAAGATCTCTCAGCTTTTCCCATATTTCATCTGCAGTCATGTGCTTTATATCATCCTTAGCAGACCCATCCCACGTGAAGGCCGAGTCACACCAACTACAAGAGTAATCACAACCAGCCGTTCGGACGAACATCGTTTTCATCCCAATAACGGCGCCCTCTCCTTGAATGGTAGGACCGAAGATTTCTAAAACCGGTATTGTTTTTGTCATCTTTGCACACAAGATTTCGGACGATACACCACATAGCTTGTTGGTGTTTCTCTAACAAGCACTTGGACACAATTTGGTTTGTTCAATAGAGTATCCAAGAATGACTGAATGTTTTCCCAAATCTTCCTAGCCACGACTTCAGTTGTTGGAAAGTCATTTGAATTTTGGCCATTAAAGTCAGCAGTCTGGTCATTTAAAAGAGTGTGATCATACCGATCATGCACGACTCTTTTTAAGTCTTGAAAGTTCACTAGAAATCCAGACTTATTGAGTTCGTCGCCTGCTACCGTAACATTGACAAAATAGGTATGACCATGAACTTGACGACATTTCCCCGCTTCTTCGTGAGGGACAAAATGAGCAGCTGCAAAGTGCATATCCTTATTTAATTCATACGAATAAGGATGAAACACTTGAGGATAAAATTGCTGTATCATGCTAACACTCCTCTCCTTTTGTTTCTAAGTAATCACGGAGTCCTTTTTGACGCAATTCACAGGCAGGGCATTCCCCACAGCCATCCGATATAATACCGTTATAGCAGGTTAACGTTTTTTCCCTTACAAAATCTAACACACCAAGATCATCAGCAAGTCCCCATGTCTCAGCCTTATTAATCCACATTAAAGGTGTATGAATGACAAATTGATAGTCCATTGCTAAGTTGAGGGTTACATTTAGGGATTTCACAAAGACATCACGACAGTCTGGATATCCACTGAAATCTGTTTCGCAAACTCCAGTGATAATATGACGAGCCCCTACTTGCTTGGCTAGAACCGCAGCAAATGATAAAAATAAGTGATTTCGTCCATCTACAAAAGTAGATGGAAGCCCACCCTCTTTTTGCTCAATGGCGATATCATCCCGAGTCAAAGCATTAGGTGCCAACTGGTTCAATAAAGACATGTCTAACACGGTATGTTGTACGTTTAACTCACGAGCAATTGATGCAGCACATTCTATTTCTAATTTATGCTTTTGATTGTAGTTGAATGTAACCGTTTCAACTTCATCAAAATGGTTAAGCGCCCAAAAAAGGCTCGTTGTACTATCTTGGCCACCACTAAATACAACAACTGCCTTTTCTTTTTTAAGCAACAAAAAAAGCCCCTTTCTATATATAGAAAGAAACGAGCGTCATGAGTTTACTCCAACTATTGGGCAGAACTGAATAAAACGATACCAAAAGGTAACATTTTCACCCATAGTTTTTTATAGAGGGAGTTTTCGAACCTCTCGTTTCGTGTGAAAGCACACTTTACAATCATTAAGTTTTTATCCTAATCAACTATACCATAAAAACAAATTTCGACAAGGATTAATATTCAGCACATTATTACCTTTGATCTCCTTGCACTCTTCTTAATCATTCAACCCCGTCAAATCATGTCCATGGTTACAGAAGGATGAAGTATATTTTTCCAATTCCATTATACAATTTTGTTTTCGTTAACGTTTTACAACACCTTAAAATAATATTACTTATATATAACGAGCCCTCATTTCCATAGTAGTTTCTTATTTCCCTCCTAATGTGACGAATTACAACAAAACACGGCAGTAATTGTCGTGCGAAACTGATACAAATTTCTTGAAATTTTTGATATGTTTTGTAGATACGTGAGAGTTATTTTCTCGGGGAAGGTATATACAAATAATGATTTTCATATGAATGTAAGTAGCAGGAGGAGGATTTTACATGAGCGTACGCACCCAGTTTGATGAGCAGCTAGTTGCCTTAAAGGAAAAACTACTCGAGATGGTCTATCAATCGAAACATGCGATTGACCAATCTATTATCGCCTTACAATCACAGGACCTAGAGTTAGCCCGCCACATTATTCATCAAGATAAAGAAATAAATAAACTAGAAAAAGAAATTAATGAAATTGCCATTAGAAACATTGTTAAACAACAGCCAGTAGCTTCAGATTTAAGAAGAATCATTGTCGCATTAAAAATCTCCTCTGATATTGAAAGAATTGGTGATCTTGCTGTAAATATAGCGAAATCGACAATATTCATTGGTAAAGAACCCTTTTATGCCTCAACTGAAGCTATACCTCAAATGGCTAAAATTGTTCAAAAAATGCTATCGGATTCATTAAGTGCCTATCATGAAGAAAGTGTAGAGATGGCCTATTTGATTGCAAAGACAGACGATATCGTCGACAGCATGTATGGAGATACAATCCAAAAACTATTAAGCTTGATGGCAATGAAACCTGAATCCATTCCACAATTGACTCAGCTCGCATTCATTTGTAGATATTTAGAACGAGTAGGAGATCATGTGACAAACATTGCAGAAAATATCGTATATCTAGTTAAGGGTGAGAGAATTGATTTAAATTTTTAATGACAAAAAAAGCGTAGTCCATTTAGGATAAGTAGTTCAGATAACGTGGAGAAACAATAGAAATAGCATACGAAAACGAGTATGCAATCGTAATGATTTGGTGCTCGTTTTTTGTTGTTATATAATGGTTTAGCACTCTTTCATTGTAAAGTTTCAATTAAAATAGGATATAAATTAACAGTATGACAATAGTTACCTGTCATTCGTTTTTTTCGTATGCATTTCGGTTATCATTTTCGGTGTTAATTTAAGGCTGTTTTTGAATATTTCTTTGCTTATAGAGCCTGTTCAAAAAGGAGGACAAAAAGAGCAAAGAAGTTCAAGGAAGCGAAGTCTTGAGCACCGGAGCGTATGTTTTGTATACGTGAGGAGCGGAAAGACGAGCTGACGAAGAAATTCGAAGCTATTTTTGCCGGACTTTTTGAACATCCTCTTATATATATAAATTTTATATTGTAAAGTTGTCCGTTACATTGTGCTCCAGGCACTTGACTCCTGCGGGACATAGAGGGAAGTGCGAGACCCCACAGGCAAAGCCGAGAGGAGGCTCGCATCCCTCCCCGCGAAAAAGCAAGTGCCTGCAACGAAAAATCAACGGGCAAACTTTATATCCTACATCTGTTAAAATCATAACGTATGAAAACAGTCAAAAAGAAAAACTCAGAGTGTAAACTCCGAGTTTTTTTATGCTGATACTATTTGATTTAAGTTGAGAATTCCAATGTTATTTGGACAGTTATTTAGTGGGCTTCTCCACAATGACTGTCCAAATAACATATAGTCTGCTCTTTTTTTGTCATTAAATATTAGCGATTAAGCAATATACAAAGCTTCTACTTGCTTTTGAAGCTCTTTATTTTCCAAATATTCATCAAATGTACTTACCTTATCGACAATACCTTTAGGTGTAATTTCAATAATTCGGTTTGCAACCGTTTGAACAAATTGGTGATCGTGAGAAGTGAACAGCATGGTTCCTTTGAATACGGTCAACCCGTTATTTAAAGCTGTAATAGATTCTAAGTCTAGGTGGTTGGTTGGCTCATCTAACAACAGAACATTTGCACCTTTAAGCATCATCTTAGAAAGCATACAACGTACTTTTTCTCCTCCAGATAAAACTTTCGCCTTTTTATTAACTTCCTCACCAGAGAATAGCATTCTTCCAAGGAAACCTCTTAAGAAACTTTCTGTTTGGTCATTAGGTGAATATTGGCGCAACCAATCTACTAGGTTCATGTCATTTTCTTCAAAGAATTCAGAGTTGTCCTTCGGAAAATATGCCTGACTTGTTGTAACACCCCATTTATATGTGCCACTATCAGCTTCCATTTCACCCATTAAAATTTTAAATAACGTCGTTTTAGCTAACTCATTTCGTCCAACAAAAGCAATTTTATCTGCCTTATTGACAATAAAACTAACATTATCTAACACTTTAACCCCATCAATTGTCTTAGATAATCCCTCTACGAGTAATAAATCGTTCCCTACTTCTCTTTCCTGAGAAAAATTCACAAAAGGATACTTACGAGATGATGGTTGAATATCATCTAGTTCGATCTTATCGAGTAATTTTTTTCTAGAAGTTGCTTGTTTTGATTTCGAAGCATTTGCACTAAAACGAGCAATAAAGGCTTGAAGCTCCTTAATTCTCTCTTCTTTCTTTTTGTTCGCGTCTGATGATAATCTTGATACTAGCTGGCTAGATTCATACCAGAAATCATAGTTTCCAACATATACCCTTATTTTTGCAAAATCTAAGTCAGCAGTATGAGTACATACTTTATTTAAGAAGTGACGGTCATGGGAAACTACAATAACAGTGTTATCAAAGTTGATCAAAAATTCCTCTAACCAACGAATGGCCTTAATATCTAAATGGTTGGTTGGCTCATCCAATAATAAAATGTCTGGCTTACCAAATAAGGCTTGAGCTAGTAAAACCTTAACTTTTTCTCCACCCGTTAATTCGGCCATTTTCTTATTGTGAAGATCTTCTCCAATACCGAGTCCTTTTAAAAGAATAGCTGCTTCGGATTCAGCTTCCCATCCGTTTAAATCAGCAAACTCTCCTTCAAGCTCTGCTGCTTTCATTCCGTCTTCATCTGTGAAATCTGCTTTCATGTAGATTGCATCTTTTTCTTTCATCACTTCGTAAAGACGTGCGTGACCTTTGATAACTGTTTCCATGACTTCAAATTCTTCATACTCAAAGTGGTTTTGCTTTAAGACAGCAAGACGTTCACCAGGAGTAATGATAATGTCACCTTGTTGAGCTTCTATTTCTCCGGACAGTATTTTTAAGAATGTTGACTTACCCGCTCCATTTGCTCCAATCAATCCATAGCAATTCCCAGGGGTGAATTTTATATTTACATCATCAAATAATTTTCGGTCTCCATATCGTAAACCTACGTTTTGAACTGCAATCATGCAATGTATCCTCCATTCAATTTCTCTTCACTTCGGATAGTATAGCATAATTATGCCCAACTTTAACAGAGCCTCTCCTTAGGAAATGGCTTTATAATGACAAAAGGTATGAGATTTTCACCTCATACCACTCTTTCCTTTATTGGTTGGTTTGATTGTCCTTTGTTGCTTCTTCACCAAGCTCTTCGAATGATTTTACTTTCCCATGTGGGTTTTGTGATTCTTTTCTTGTTGTCCATTGACGTTCTTGTTGTTTTTTTGACTGTGTCATTTTTGTTTTCTCCTTTTATAAGACTTCCCTATTATCATTTCGGAAAAAAGGAAACTTATGTATGAGAAAAGTATACTACATCATTTCCTTAGGCTGTTTTCGTAAACATTGTTGCTGTTTCACCATTGAGGAGTAGTTGATTTCCGCTGGGCGGGCGGTGAGCATCCTCGGCTGCGCCTTTCGGGACCTCACCTGTCCCGCTGATCCCACAGAAGTCACGCACCTTCCGCTCCAATCAAACTACTTATAAACGGGTATCTTTCACAAAATTACTTCTTAAAAACAATAATCTTTTAGAAAAGTCTTTCCTTAAAAGTTCTACTGTTTTGTTAATCCTGACTTAGAGCGGCTTCTACCTAAAATAATATACAATCCTACTGCAATTAAGATCAATGGCCAAAACTTGAAAATAGGATAACTCAAAAGTCCGTTAAGTAAGAAAATGGTACCTATTCCTGCTAAAATGAACACTGGAATTAAGAGTCCTGACTCTCTTCCACCAAACACATATAACTCAAACAATCCAAGTGCCACTGCAAACAAGTAGATAGGCCATGTATCCTCAGAAAATTGCCAAGAAGTCATGGTTTCAAATGCAAATAATAAACCAATAACTAGTAATATTCCTCCTGGAACTAATAAACCTGCAAGATGTTTTTTTGCACCGCTCAAAAAGAATGCAAGATGAAAAATAACACCTGGAACAATAAGGAACATCGGCCAAAAGTATCCCCAAAAGTTCGTTACAATTCCAAAAGACTGCAGCGAAAAAATGACTCCTACAATGATTAATGTTGTTCCAATTAACACATCTTTCAGTTTCATTATAATCCCCCCTTACAATTATCATAACTGAAAATCATAGGAAATGTTACTGGCAATCCAAAAAAAATAGGCACATTTTACTGTACCTACTTCTTACTTCTTTGCTGTTTTAAAGTCTTCATCCATCACAATCGATAATTGCTTCTCAAGCTCAATCAATTGTTCAGCTCGGTAACTAATTTTCGAAAAACATTCATTGAAATAAGGAATGATTTCTTCGTCAAACTGGGTACCACTATTCTCTAGAATAATTCTTCTCGCTTCTTCAATTGTAAATGCTTCTCGGTATGAGCGATTGGTTGTAAGAGCATCAAACGTATCCGCAACGGCAATAATCCTCGCTAACAAAGGTACCTCTTCACCAACTAATCCGTTTGGATAGCCTCTCCCATCCTTTCGCTCGTGGTGGTAAAGGATAGGGTGAATAATTTCATCAGGAAAATCAAGACTTTTCGCTATTTCAGACCCAAACACGGGGTGTTTCTTTATTTCATTATACTCTTCAACGGTTAACTTCCCTTTTTTCTGGAGAATCTCATTAGAAATGTTTACTTTGCCGATATCATGCAATAAAGAGCTTATCCTAAGTATTTCTAGGTCAATTGGAAATCCTTTTTCTTTTAATGTCTTTCCAAAGATCATACTGTATTCTGATACCCTCGTCGAATGACCTCTTGTATACTCGTCCTTCGCTTCAATAGCTAACACGAGTGCCTCCATTGTCTTTGTATACATGGAGGTCAATTTTTCCTGTCGCACCATAATCGAGGAAACAAAATAAAGGATAATAGTGTAACTTAGAAAGACAGAGAACTGAACCAATTCAACAGTCAGGTTAAAATAGAGGCTTGGATGGATCAGCATGACAACTAAATAAATAGCGATAGAAAAAATAAAAGAAACAACAAAATAAATTCTATTTTTAAACAAAACAGCATAAATGGGAGTGAAATAAAAAATGACGTGACCAATATAAGGAGCAAAATAAAAAAATACTCCTACAAGCAAGGTTGTATTAAGTAAAAACAAGATTTTTTGCATAAAGGTAGAGAAATACCGATAAATGAAAATAAATGGTAAGTATCCAATAAATAAAAATAATATATGAAAAAGCTCTGTTAACTCTTCATTGAAGAAGTAAACTGTACTTAGCGCCAATAATATGGCACCTATTGCTGTATTTATCCAAGCAGTATAAACAATCTTCTTCATCGTATTCATGAGATCCTCGCATGTCCTTTTATACTTATTTAATGTAATTATAAATCACATGACAAACTTCGACAATTACAAATTAATTTAAAGTTGCCTAACATCAGTGTCATTCCTTCATTTTGGTTTCTTCAGTAAGAATATCACCATCAGAGAAAACTGCTTGATTTCGTCCTAATTCCTTAGCCTTATACAGCAAGTGATCAGCTGCCTTCACAAACTCACCAATATCTTCCGAATGATCAAGCTGGTCCGTCACACCAAAACTTAATGTGACTTTGAAAATTTGGTGATTTGATTCAAAGTTGAGATTATTAACTTTTTCCATGATCGTTGAGATATAAGATTTAACAATTTGGGAATTAGACGTATAGAATAATATAGCAAATTCTTCTCCCCCATACCTAAAAGCCGTCCCTTTAGATGAAGGAACTACCTCATCGAACAAAAGTGATACTTGCTTTAACACATAATCTCCCATAACATGTCCATATGTGTCATTCACTTTCTTGAAATAATCAATATCAATCATTGCCAAAATGACTTCTTTTCGTTCCAAAGAGCACTTAATCAGTTGTTCTTTAAAATATCGGTGATTATAAAGGCCTGTTAAGTAATCTCTATTCATTACGTTTTTGTATTGGATTTTCCGTGTTTGATGATGTCTTTCCTGATTAACAATTAAAGCGCCAAATAACCCTACAACAAATAGAAATCCTAGATTAAGTTGATAATGAATCATGTCAAGTGGAGTATTTGTATCATAATCTAGAAAGAAAATAACGGTATAGCTAACTAATATTGAAAGAAAGGAAATAAAGGCACCTGGAATTCGCCAATAAATGGTCGCATGCATGACATATAGATAGGCAATGGGATATAGTGGGCTTTGTACCCCTCCTGATAGGAGTAAAAGCCAGTTAAATGCTAAATAGTCAAATAGGATTCCAGTCTTCATGAGCCAGCCAAATACTCTCTTCTTATCCGGCATATAAAGAAGAGAAATTTGCACGACTGTCATGTAAGCAAAACCAATGATCAACAAATATAAAAAAGAATATGTATTGTAATCTAATATGGTTGCTATGGGAGGGTAATAAAAGAAAATCACTGCAACAACCAAAAAAATCCATCTAAGTACCGAAAAAATTTGTTCTGTTTTATAATCATTAATCTCATAGAGCTTTTTATTCATATCTTTCACTTTCCTTTATATATCTATAAATCTAGTATACCAAATAATACGTCGAAATAAGTAAATTATTGTTAAAGAAAATGGTATAGAAAAAGCCAAGGTCGTAATTATTCCTCGGCTCTCATCCTTATTCACTTTCAGGAGTCATATTGAAGAAATCTTTTTCTTTTTCTTCACCCTGTTTAACCTCATTCCGATCTTTCCCCATTATTCCATCGGATTCATAGCTTTGGTTTGATGCCTTTTCGTCTTTTGTCATTTTAACGCCTCCTTGTTCCTTACTAGCTTGACCAAACATATCCAGATTATAATCAATTTCTCTCACATATTTGAGAGAAAGTTTGGGGGATATTATTGAAGGGCTATGAAAAAAGTAAGGGTGAAGAAAATGAAGAAATTCTTAGTTTTTCTAATTAGTTTACTGTTGTTTCAATCGGCAATTGAAGCATCAGCAGAGGTCAATCACTGCCCCGGCATGCATATAAGTTTTGAGTTGGACTTATTAAATTGGAAAGAAGTCAATTTACTTGTTCCTAAATATACCGTATTTAATGTGATTGATATCGAAAGTGGACAAAGCTTTCAAGTCCAAAGAAGAGCTGGCAGAGATCATACAGATGTTCAGCCTTTGACTGATAAGGACACACGTATTATGAAGGAAATTTATGGTGGCAAATGGAGTTGGAAAAGAAGATCCATTTTAGTGCAAGTAAATGATTATTTAATCCCTGGATCCATGCATGGTATGCCTCATGGTGCTGGTGCTTTACAGAATAATTTTCCAGGTCACTTTTGCATTCATTTCTTTGGCAGTACCACTCATAGTTCGGATGTAATGGACTACTCACATAAACTAATGATTTTAAAATCAGCTGGACTGCTCGATAATTACGTTGCTGATGCTAGCCTGCAAGAACAAATCAAGATATTTATTGAAGCCTTGAACCAAAAGGATAAGTCGATACTTGAACTAGTGCTAACAGAGGGCTGGATAAGAAACCGTGACCTGATTCATTTCGTTGAAGATATTGAAACCATTAAAATAAAGCACCTACCATCTGTACCATCTAAGTCAAAACAGTTACTTGTTACACACGTCCCTATTGAAGTAGACATGTATACAAAAAAGGATGGAAAAGTAAAAGGTCACTTACTCTTACAATTATCCAGATCTTCTCACATCGGACAGTGGAAGGTTCATCATGAATTAATTAAATTCGTGGAACTAAACTAACTTCTGAGGTCCTCATTTCCCAATTGAATTAAATTTAAAGCCGGAACAATTACAGTTCCGGCTTTATACTTATAGTTCCTGATCTTGAATACTATTTAAATATTCTTCGATCTCGGCGACAACAGACTCCACAGTGCCTTGGTCAAATGGAGATTCTAAATTCGCTACTTTCACAAGCTCAGTAAACGGCTTACTTCCACCTTGCTGACAAAGGGTATAATAGTCCTTCCAAGCATTTTCCTGATCTTCTCTTGAACGCTTCCAAAATTGGAACGCACAAATCTGAGCTAGTGTATAGTCGATATAGTAGAATGGTGAGTTAAATATATGGCCCTGTTTTTGCCAGAATCCACCATTATTTAAGTATTCGTTTTCCTCATGGTCACGATGTGGTAAATACTTTCGTTCTAAGTCTCTCCATGCATTTTTTCTCTCTTTTGGTGTTGCATCTGGATTTTCATAGACAAAATGTTGGAATTCATCCACTGCAACTCCGTATGGTAGGAAGAGAAGGGCACTGCTTAAATGAGAGAACTTATATTTATCTGTATCTTCTTTAAAGAAACTCTCCATCCAAGGCCAAGTGAAAAATTCCATACTCATTGAATGGATTTCACAAGCCTCATATGTTGGCCAGTTATATTCTGGGACCTCAAAATGACGACTAGAATACACTTGGAATGCATGACCTGCTTCATGGGTCAATACATCAATATCTCCAGAAGTACCATTGAAGTTCGAGAAGATATAAGGTGCTTTATAGTTAGGGATATATGTACAGTAGCCTCCACCAGCCTTACCTGTTTTAGCCACTAAATCCATTAAGTTATTATCAATCATAAAATTAAAAAATTCATTTGTTTCGGCTGATAATTCACTATACATTTTTTGACCATTTTCAACAATCCACTCTGGAGTTCCTTTTGGTTCAGGATTACCACTCTTAAAATCAAAGCCCTCATCATAATAATATAACTTATCTACACCAATACGCTGACGTTGACGTTCCTTTAATTTCGTTGCCAGTGGTACGATAAATTCTTTGACTTGGTCTCTGAATTTCTTTACTTCTTTAGCTCCGTAATCAGATCTAAGCATACGGTCATATCCTAATCCAACATAATTTTCATATCCCAATTTATGAGCAATTTTAGTACGCACCTTCACAAGGTTATCATAGATTTCATCAAGCTTTTCTGTATTCTCTGCGAAAAAACCATAATATAACTCACTTGCCGATTTACGGGTCTCGCGCTCTTTTGCGACTGTAAATGGGTACAATTGAGCTAATGTTTTCTCTTCTCCTTCAAACGTTAGCTTAGCTGAGGCAACGAGCTTAGTATATTCACTTGAGAGCTTATTTTCAGTTTGCAAATCTTCAATAATCTCTGGTGAAAATGTTTTTAATTCAAGATCTGAAAGGTTAAATAAGTGACTTCCCCATTTTTGTTCTAACTCCGCTCTAAACTTCGAAGCAACAAGATGTTTATAAAAGGTTGTACTAATTTTTTGCATAAGCGGACTGTTTTCATCAAAGAAATCATTTTCTGCCTGGTAGAACTTATCGTTTGTATCAATAGTGTGTCGTACAGAGCAAATATTGTACATCGTACTGAAGTCATTACGGATTGAATTAATCTCCTTCATGATTTCATTTTGTTCATCAGGACTACTTGCTTCATCAAATTTATTCAATAACACTGTGACGTTTTTTTCAATCTCTTCAAGGTTTGGTCTCTTATACTCAAACTCTTCAAATCTCAAGTCATTCACTCCCTTATATATTTTCCAATTACTTATTCTCTAACAACCTCAAAATTCCTTCTACTATTTTGAAAATTCCATCTACAGTATTTAATTTAATCCAGATCATCGAAACAATTTCTGTGTAATATTTCTCTTTAAAATATAACACAGAAATGTTTAAACAAATGTTTAATATGTGCCGATAAGATAGGTATAATGAATCTATAAAATTCGAACACTGTACAAATTTTTTGACCTTCAAACTAGAAATAAGATAAGTTAGGTGATTATGATGGATAAAGCAACTATTATTGGTATATTTCTCGGTCTTGCTGCGGTTTTAGTAGGAATGTACTTCAAGCATGTGCATTTTGGTGTTTTGTTAAATCCTGCTGCGTTTTTTATTATTATTGTAGGGACAGCTGGAACTATTGCTATCGGATTTCCTGGCCATGAGCTTAAAAGAATTCCAAAGCTTTTTGGCGTATTGTTCAAAACGAGCAACACTGTCCATGTGAGTGAACTAATACCAACCTTCACTAATTGGGCAAATATTGCACGTAAAGAAGGTCTCTTAGCACTTGAAGCACAATTAAATGAAGTGAATGAGCCCTTTTTAAAAAATGGTCTTGGTTTAGCTATAGACGGCCAATCTCCTGAATTTATCCGTGATGTTATGAATGAAGAAGTAGAAGCAATGGAAGAACGTCATCTATCAGGAGCCGCTATTTTCAGTCAAGCAGGTACGTATGCACCTACACTTGGTGTATTAGGAGCAGTTGTCGGTCTAATCGCTGCATTAGGAAATATGGCAGATATTGATGCGCTTGGACAAGCTATTGCAGCGGCTTTCGTTGCTACACTTCTTGGGATTTTTACGGGTTATGTATTGTGGCATCCTTTTGCAAACAAGCTTAAACGAAAATCTAAGGAAGAGGCACATGTAAAACGCGTGATGATTGAAGGAGTTTTGTCAGTACTAGATGGTCAATCTCCAACAATGCTAGAACAGAAACTTGCTAGCTATCTTCCAAACTATGAACGCGAAAAATTCTTTGCTTCTCAAGGCGGTAAGCAAGATGAGTAGAAAAAAAAAGCATCATCATGAAGA
Source organism: Bacillus sp. DJP31 (assembly GCF_049310945.1). NCBI lineage: Bacteria > Bacillati > Bacillota > Bacilli > Caryophanales > Bacillaceae > Bacillus > Bacillus sp. DJP31. The sequence goes on from NZ_JBMERO010000008.1 coordinate 105,271, forward strand.
ACATATAGATGAGACCTGGTTAATTCCATATGCTGATTTACTTACGTTATTACTAGCACTTTTTATTGTTCTATTTGCTGCTAGTTCTGTTGATGCCCAAAAGTTTCAGCAAATTGCCAAATCCATGAGTAGTGCTATGAGTGGGGGAACAGGGATTATGGATTTCCCTAGCCCTCTTCCAGAGGAACAACCTCAATCTGCAAATGTTGAAGATGCAAAAAATGAGCAGAATGAAAATCCAGACTTTGAGCAACAAGAGAAAATTGAATTAGAAGAGTTGCAAAAGAGAATTAATACAAAAATAGAAGCGAAGAATTTAAATACCAAATTAAAAACCGTTTTAACGGATGAAGGCTTACTCATTACAGTTTTAGATGATGTTCTTTTTGATCCTGGAAAAGCAATAGTTCGTATAAAAGACCAAACATTAGCTATGGAGATTTCCGAATTGCTAGTTTCTGATCCTCCTAGAAACATCGTTATCAGTGGTCATACGGATAATGTGCCCATTAGTAATCCTCAATTTGACTCCAATTGGCACTTAAGTGTGATGCGGGCAGTAAATTTCATGAAAATTGTACTTGAAAATGAAAAACTGGATGTTCGAAAACTAAGTGCCAAAGGTTTTGGTGAATTTCAGCCAATTGATACGAATGACACGCCAGAAGGTCGTGGAAAAAACCGTCGTGTCGAAGTACTTGTCTTACCAAATGAATTAAAAGATCAACAATAAGAAAAAGAGGCTTTCACTAAACAAGTGAAGCCTCTTTTTCTATGTGATTCCTATAAATATTGTATATCTCCAGGTTTACTATATTCTGTAAGCTAATGAACTATCCTCGCGCACCATACCCTAATTTTTTTAGAAGGGTAATTAATGATTCCTTCTCTTCAAAAGATAAAGAAGATTGAATTTGATTAATAAATCTTTCATGTTCGGGAAAAATTTTCTCCATAGTCAAAATACCCTCATCTGTAAGAGACGCATACGTTACTCTTCTATCTTTTGAACACTGCTTACGAAGAAGTAAACCTTTCTTCTCAAGCTTATCTACAACATAAGTAATACTTCCACTTGCAATTAAAATTTTGCCTCCAATTTGCTGAAGTGGAGTATCTCCTTTGTTAAATAACAGCTCAAGAACAGCAAACTCGGTAGGATTTAATCCAAAACGTTGAATAGACTTATTCGCACTATCCCCTACACTTCGATAGGCACGAGACAATACAACAAATAACTTAAGGGATGCATCTATATCTTTTCTAGTATCCATAAAAAACCAAATCCTTATCAATTTGAATTATCTTGAATTAAAGATAATAATACTAAACTGTCTTCAGTTTTGTCAATAAAAAAAGAAATGATTGTTCATGTCTCTAAACGATACGCTTACGAATGTATGACTATACATATTTTTACATTTTATAAATATTTTATCGAACCATTAACGCTTTGAATACTAGGATATGAAAATTACATAGTATATAATTAAACTATCAATCTATTCATCAAGGGAGACATTTTGAGTGAAATCTACATGGACTTCAATCTTATTTTACATAGGAGTAGTCTTACTTCCTTCTATTATTATTAGTTCTTATTTCGTTTACTCAGAGTTACAGGAAAAAAAACTTGTTCTTCAAGCGGAGGCCAAGCAAACAGCTAGTGTTTACAGAGATCAATTAGATCAATTGCTTGGAAAAACAAAAGCTAGTTTAGAGATGCTTGCGAAAGTACTTGCTACAAAGGAATTTCTTCAAACAGATGAAATCCGAAGAATTTTAGAGGAGAGCAATCAAGAGAGCCCACTTTATTTTGGCTTTTATTTTGCAGATTCACAAGGAAACGTGCAAATAGGATCCTCTCCGATAGGACCAGTAAATATCTTAGATAATAATTATGTTCAATCCGCAATTGTTGCAAAGGAAACAAAAATATCTCCTTTAATTAAGAATCACACAACTGGAGGAGAGCTTGTCACAATGGTCACTCCCATTATAGACAAGAATGAAAAAACAATTGGATTATTACTCGTAAATATTAGAGTGGATTACATTCAGAATATAATGCGTGTTCTAACTCCTGATGAAGGCATAAAAGTGCTTAATGGCTACAACCAGATCATATTTGAAACAGAAAATGTATTTAAGGGAAGTAACCAAGTATACGTTGAAACCATTCTTAGAAATGCACCATGGAATATTCAAGTTGGAGTGAATGAACACTCTATTACTTGGCTTTTTTGGACTATATTTAAATATTCTTCTATCTTTCTTTTCATAACCAATACAATTTATCTCTTAAATAAATATATGGTTTTACGAAAAAATGCTAAATATGAGAAATTGCAAAATGAAAGTCAAAAGCTTGAGATAGTTGGTCAATTAGCTGCTAGTTCTGCCCATGAAATTCGTAATCCATTAACAGGGATAAAAGGACTGGTTCAATTACTAAGTGAGAAATACAAGGATAAAGAAGATCGTTTTTATTTTGAAGTGATTCAACAGGAAATATCAAGAATAAATGAGATTGTTAGTGAATTTTTAGTACTCGGAAATCCCATCGCAGATATTCACTCCCTAAATGATATAAAGCATATTATGAATGAGCTGTTACCGCTCATTCAGTCAGAAGCAAATTTATATAATATCCAGCTTTCTCTCGAAATGGACGAGCAATCAATGATGATTTATTGTGCTAAGGATCACGTAAAGCAGGTCATTTTAAATATTACAAAGAACGCTCTAGAGGCCATGAAAAATGGTGGCAATATTGCTATTTCTATTAAAAAAGTTGATCATTACTGTTCTATTTCAATTAAAGATACGGGAGTAGGAATCCCTCGAGAATTAGTAAATAAAATTTTCGATCCCTTTTTCACATTGAAAGAGACTGGAACTGGACTAGGACTAGTTGTCTGTAAACGAATTGTAACTATGTATGGAGGTGAAATTTCCATTCACAGCGAGTTAACTGTAGGAACTGAAGTAAAGGTTCTCTTTCCAGCGGAATAATTCCCGAATAGTTGATTATTAATCAGGCTCTATTCATGAGAAAATCATATAAAAAGTTTTAATCGAAGAAAAGCCGCCAATTAATAAATTGATTAATGACGGCTTTTCATTTTAGAGCTTGCAGAAATCTATAATAGACTCTTGAGTGAGGATTCTCGACTTTATTTCACTTAATAGGGCCAACAAACGCTCGCTGGCATTCGCAATATCCATCTTTTTATGAAACACATTATACAAAACGAGGTCTCTGACATTAAGGAATAAAGGAAGATGCTTTAACCATCGATCCTCAATCTGCTGAGCATTTTGAATAATTTGGTCCCTAGAGATTGGTGAGGTAAATAAAACAGCAAACTCATCCCCCCCTAGCCAAAATAAAAGTTGATCAGGAAAAAAATGTTTTAACCTATTTGAGGCTTGGATTAAGAGCTGGTCCCCAAAAGAATGACCGAGTGTATCGTTAACATGCTTAAAATCATCAAGGTCAATTAACAAAAGTGAAATTTGTTTATATTCTTCATCATCTTTTATAAACCTTTCAACCATTTGAGAGTATTTCTCTCGGTTGAATAAGCCGTTCAATTGGTCATAATCAGTTAAGCTTTTCATTCGCTTTACCGTAAGCTCTTTTAATGTAACATCAATTCCGTATTCACTAATTTCACTAATTCGATTCGTAAGTGGATCATAAATAGTCTTTATATAATGCTCAAAAACATGCGCATCGGTTCGAATTTGAAATTCAACAACATTTCCTAAAAAGGGCAAGTTCTAAAGGTAAGATTATGGATTCAAATATTTCCTTTGTCACAATGTCTTTTACTCGTTTACCTTATTTTTTCTTTTGCAATTCCTAGTGCCTCTGCACTATTACCCCCCTCTAGATAAAAAAAGACAATATCACCACTATTACTTCTTTGTAACTGGTATATACTATCTGGAAGAATAGCTATGCCTTGCCTAAATTCATTTGAAATGGAGAACTTTCCATTTTCCACTTTTATATGCTGTGATGTTTGATGGATGGCCTGCTTTATGACGATAAGAACCGTAATAAATGGTAAGGCATAAATGGAAAATAAATTGCGTGAATTTTCCAGTTTATATTTTTTCCCGCTCTTGAGTCTAGGAAAAAAATTATGAGAAAAAAGAGTATCCAATTAGTAGTGATAGAATAGAAGTTTTCTTTTAGAATATGATTGAGCATGGGTTCAAACTGTCTTGTTCTTCAACATTTGGTCCACCTTAGGCACCGACTTATAATATGGGTTTATTCTATTATTTGACCAAAGGAAAGTAAACGAGATTGGAGATTTTTACAGAAAAATGACGAATATCATTCAATATATAGTGGAGCAAAGCTTTAATCTACTATTTTTCGACTTAGCTTAAGTATCCATCATTATTGACCCGGATTGTACTTTACCGCTAGACAGGACTATAATTGTAAGTAAAATGTTTGTAAAGGTGAGATTATTATGAAAGAATTGCTGATTGGGAGTATATTGTCTTCGCTCGCTACTGGAGTTGGGGCTTTACCCATTCTATTTTTACAGAGGCAAGTAACCCATAGATGGAGAGACATTTTACTTGCTTTTACTGCTGGAATAATGATGGCGGCCTCTACTATGAGCTTAATACCTGAAGCCTTACTAAGCGGTGGATTATTTCAACTTACAATTGGATTATTACTCGGAGTTTTCGTACTAACCTTACTTGAAAAGAATATACCTCATATTGATCTTGGGCATACTCGCAAGGGTCTTGAATTTGATCAAAAAGCATTGCTAATTATTGCTGCAATTACTCTACATAATATTCCAGAAGGTCTTTCTGTAGGAGTTAGCTACGCCTCTGATGCATCTGAAACAGGAAACATGATTGCTTTCGCTATCGGACTACAAAATGCTCCAGAGGGCTTTTTAGTTGCCTTATTTTTAATACAACAGAAGATTAGTAAGTTCAGAGCATTTATTATTGCCACTTTAACAGGAGCCATTGAAATCGTTAGTGGAATAATCGGTTTTATGTTAACGTCCTTCGTTTCATTTCTTGTGCCATATGGACTGGCATTTGCTGCTGGGGCCATGTTATTTATCATTTACAAAGAATTAATTCCTGAAAGTCATGGTGACGGAAATGAGCAATTTGCTACCTATTCATTCATTTTTGGCTTATTACTTATGGTCGCTTTGCTTCAACTATTCTAATTCATCGATTTACAACTAACTACTACAGGAAAGCCCATTAGAAAATGTTTTAACATGTAAACATTTTCTAATGGGCTTTAATTGTAAGTTATCTAATTTTATTTATCATTCGATAGGGATTTAAAACAAACAAAGCGAGGACACTCATAATAGCACCATATATACCCGTTCTTTTTTCTATCAGATTAAAACGTTGATATTGGTTAATCATCAGATCTAGTTCTTGGCTACATTTTATTGTTTCCTCACTTGTGAAACTAGTTGCCAATGCTGTTGTTATCATCATTTCTCTCTTTTTATCTATCTCTCTAAGCAGCACATTTATATCTAGACCTGTATTAGCCGCCAACACATTCCCCCCCTTTACCCATCTAATGCATGAAACTTTTATTCCTGTATAAGCATTATTACAAATTCTACTATATATGTAAATAGAATTGCAAAATTAGACAAATTTCTCGAACATTTTTTTAAAAGAATGTGACGAATTCAGTGTTTTATTGCGATAGATTCCTCATTCATAGTAGGATTTTTGGTTTTTTGTAGATTCTTGTCGTATATCGCTTTGTGGTACACATATCTTATGAATTTTATGCTTTAATGGTAAACTAGATGTAGAAATGTATTCGTATCATAGGAGGGATTAGGGTGGAAAAGGATAGGGATGGACAATCAAAGACTACTGTAACCAAATATAAGCGAAAAGCTCTTGAATATATTAAGGATCGGCATAAAGCAAAGGAACTGTGGAAGGAAGCCAGTAAGAAAACTAATTCTGAAAAAGGACGAATACAAACCTTCCGAGATCAATTATTGCTATTATTAGATGCCTATCATGATTGGATCTCAGGAGAGTATCGTCAAATCCCTTACAAAACATTAACGATGATTGTCGTGGGGATACTTTACTTTGTCGTTCCAACCGATGTAATTCCGGACATTTTTATTGGGGTTGGACTGATTGATGATGCCGCAATAATTGCCTTTATTTTTAAGCAAATTGAAAAGGATTTAAATCAATATAAGATTTGGAAATCAAACGAAACATCCATCCAAGAAACAAATCCCAATTCAACTTTATAAGAAGTGCGTAAAGTATATCACTCTGGCTTATGCTAATATATGTTTTTTAATTAAGACACTTTTCTAAAAGATTGTTGTTTTTTAATAGGAAAAGCAACCCATTTATAAATAAGGTGATTGGAGCGGAAGGTCTAAATTTAATAGGAACTTTTCGTTATGAAAAGTTCCCTACTTTTTTATGCATTCGCCTCATTAATCTTTGTAAATTGGAACCCAGCCTTCGGTAGTTACAAAGATCCTCACGGCCACAACTTTTCGATCTTCTTGTAACGTGAAATAGTGAACAACATTCTCTGGTACAGAAATTAAGTCTCCTGGATTTAGTCTGACATCAAAGAATACATCATCCTTCCCCTTAATAATAAAAATACCATGACCACTCACAATAAAACGTACTTCATCATCTGTGTGAAGATGCTCACGCTTAAAGTTTTGTAATAGTTGATCTAGATTTGGCGTCAACTCTGATAAAGCAATAACATCAGCTGCTTCATAGCCTCTTCTTTTTGAAATATCTTCAATTTCAGTATGGAATGCCTCTAAGATAGCTTGCTTTTGTTCATCAGAAAGCTGATAGTTTTCATTCAAGTCAGAAGGTAGTTTCGTAATATCCCACTGCTCATAAATAACCTCATTACTCTCCAAAAATGCAGCTACATTACCTTGGTCCTCAATTACCTCGTTACTCCCATGAATACGAATAGTTGCCATCTTTCATTCCTCCCTTAAATTCATACTATCTATGCATTAAAGTATCTGCTGCTTTAATGTGTTAAGTTGCTGTTAATACTTGCTTTAAGGTTAATATTTTTAATGTATAGGTAAATAGGAATTCACAGGCTTCTAAGTATCGTTTTGCCTCTTGAGGGGTTCTTCCCCAAACTGTAATTCCATGATTTTGTATAAGCACTGCACCTGCATCTTCTTTTATATTTGGTATAAATTCTTCTACTAATGTTGGAATGTTCGCATGATTATAGATAATTGGTACCGTGAATGTCGAATCCTCATCCCATAGTCCAAATGCCTTGATGATTTCCTGCTTTTGAAACACAATCTCCCCACTGGAGTAGAACAAATCTGAAATGACGTTATTATCGACTGTATGGACATGAAGACAGCAGCCTGCATAGCTTCGTTTATATACCTCAACATGAAGCAATGTCTCAGCAGATGGCTTAAGGTTTGTCTCTCCAATCGGTAACCCGAACTCATCTACTAGTAAAAAATCTTCACCTGTTCGTTTCCGTTTATCCTTGCCACTTGCCGTTACTAAGAAAGTTAGGGGATCGTTGGACACTTTAATGGACAAATTCCCACTGGTTGCAGGAAACCAATCCCGCCATGCTAGTTCGTCCTTAATATCAGCAAGTACATTCCATCTATCATTAAAATTACTCACACATCCACCTCTGATTTTTTTTGCTTTAGCGTTTCAATGACATCATAAAACGTCTCAAACGAATGATACGGTTTTTCCAATTCATCCATTTTTTCAATTAGGAAGTCACGAGCAAACACTGTATGGGCCATTTTAGCGGCTTGAAAATCTGTGATCGAATCGCCAATTACGATAATATGTTCATCGGGTCCTGCTAATTTATTCATAATAGATGGCTTACAGCATCCACAACCATTTGAGCAGTTTTCATCGCATTCATTTGGCCAAAGAATTTGAATGGTCTCAAGAGAAAAATTTGAACCATTGCAATAAATATATTCCCGTTCAATCAGCCCTTCCAATAATGGATAAACAAAAAAATCTATCCCACCGCTCACTATGTAAAGTGGAATTTCTTCATCCCTTGTATACTGAACAAACTTAGAAAAGCCCTCTCTGATCATCACCGTTTCTTTTAAAAACCCAATAAGATCTTCTTTAAGATTTGATGAAAGTAAACCGAATAATCTCCCAACCCCTTCTTGAATTGAAATGTCTTGAGAAAGAATTTGATCCTTAACTTCCAGCCATTCAGACGGTGCGAACTTTTTCATTAAAGAAATAATATTATCGGTTTCGGTAATCGTTCCATCAAAATCACAAAAGATGATTGGTTGCTTCATGCTTCTTACATCCCCCATAAATGAAGCGCCTTTTTCAAAGACTCATGCTCTTGTGCCGCATCCTCTAAAGAACGACCTTCAACTACTGCATCGACTGCTTCTCGGAAAGCTTTCCCCCCGCCTATCGCTCCGTCTGGATGACCATGTACTCCGCCACCAGCATTAATGACAGAATCAATTCCAAAATCTTTGACCAAAAATGGAACCAAACCAGGATGAATACCAGCAGAAGGCACTGGAAAAGTCTTCTTGAACAATTCGTTTATAGTCAGTTCAGCCGCAATTCCAAGTGCTTCTTCTCGCTTTAGCGCTACACTTCCGTAAGGAGAAGGAAACAGTGAAAAATCAGCACCCGCATATCTCAATAGCTTTCCTAGCAACAACGGATTTTGTATACCATAAAACTCTGATGGTGTGATGGCTCCACTTACTGCTGGATGAGCCATGATGGGTAAATCGATTTCTGGATCCTCAACCAATGCTTGTAAAACATCCATTCCATAAGCAAATACATTAAACAATAAACAATCAGCACCAAGTTCTCTAGCTCTTCTTGCTTTCTCTCTTAATTCAAACGTACGCCCCGATAAATTCACAGCATAAAGGGCTCGATGGCCAGTTGTCTCAAAAACTTCGTTTAGCACATTTTTACCGATTTCAATTCTATTCTCAAAAGGAGTGAGTGGGTTATCAAAAAGGATCTCATCATCCTTCACTAGATCCACGCCACCTAAAACTTGTTCCTTAAGTTGATCTTTTAGGTAGTGAATATCTCTACCAAGTACACCTTTAAAAATACTCATCACTAATGGTCTGTTAAAGACACCGAGCTTTGAACGAATACCCTCGATTCCAAATTTTGGACCAGGCATAGCACTCTTTACTTCAGCAGAAAAATCCAAATCTACTAATTTAACTTCTCCATCGAGAGATAGCTTCCCAAACACAGTTGTCAAAATAGCTGGGATATCGAGTGAAAAATTTTCTATCGGATAGGAGATTGTAACTATTCCACGTTTTAGTTTCTTTCCAAAATATTGGTTAGCCTTTTGACTATCCTCGAGCTCTTGTATGGAAAGAACTTCTCCTTTATGCCTTTTCAACTGTTCCTGCTGGAGTTTTGGAAGGTCGGTCCACGATCCAATCGTCAAACCAAGGGCAATACCTTCTGCTTTTTTGGATAAATCGTTTTTTGCGTCATGTATGAGATAAGTAGCTTTTATTCTTGTCAATTTCAACACCTCAATTTATAAAAAAACATTTTAAATGAAAAAAACCTCTTCAATAAGAAGAGGGTATCGTTTAAATTCACCGTCTCCTTATCTCTCAGCGCATAGCTGCAAGAATTAGCACCGTGCTTATCTAGACTGTGTATAGATAAATCGGTTGCCGGGCTTCATCGGGCTAGTCCCTCCGCCTACTCTTAATAAGAAATACTATTTAATTATTAAATCTTAATCAAATTAATTTGGATTATGACAGCTTGAGGGATTTTTGTCAATCCTAAAATATGTTCAAGGCTTTTATCCGATTCACTGCCTCAAGCAACCTATCTTCATCAGACAAAAGTCCAACCCTGACAAAGCCTTCTCCGTATGGACCAAATCCAATTCCTGGAGCTACTACAACATGAGCTTCCTCAAGTAAGTAATCTGAGAAACTCACAGATGTAAATCCTTTTGGAACCGGAAGCCAAGCAAAAAACGAACCTGAGGGTGCATCAACATCCCAGCCTATGCCCTTCAACCCTTCAATAAACGTATTACGTCTAGCTTCATAACGATCGACTAATTCATCTACACAATTCTGTGGAGATAATAAAGCAGTTGCAGCAGCAACTTGTATCCCACCAAACAAACTTACATACATATGATCCTGGAGGAGATTTATAGATTCAATTACACTTTCATTCCCCACTGCAAATCCAATTCTCCAGCCAGCCATATTGTAGGTTTTAGAAAGGGTATAAATTTCAATTCCAATATCCTTTGCACCCTCTATTTCAAGAAAGCTTATCGGCTTCTTTCCATCAAATCCTATTGCTCCATAGGCAAAATCATGAACCACACAAATGTTATTATCTTTGCATAACTGAACAGTTTCTTCAAAGAATTCCTTTGTAGCAATTGCCCCGGTCGGATTATTTGGGTAATTTAAAAACATTAATTTTGCCTTTTCTAACACCGCTTGGTCAATCTCGTTATAATCAGGTAAAAAGTCATTTTCAGCCTTTAAGGGCATAAACTCCATCTTTCCTCTTGCAAGTTCTACCCCTGACCAGTAATCAGGATAACCAGGATCCGGTACTAATGCGAGATCCCCTGGATTTAATAAGCACTGAGGTACTTCAACAAGTCCTGCTTTTCCACCAAAAAGGATGGCCACTTCTTTATCTGGGTCTAAGTTCACTCCGTATTCTCGTTTATAAAAGGTTACAGCCGCCTCTTTTAAAAATTGTTGTCCTCGAAACGGTGAATATTTATGGTATTGTGGGTTGGCAGCTGCTTCTCTTAATGACGTTACAATATGTTCAGGTGTTGGCTGATCAGGATTACCTTGACCCAGGTTAATAACATCATAGCCTTGCTCCATGACTTTATTTACCTTACTTACAAGTGTAGCAAAAAATTGAGTGGGTAGACTTTTAAGTATTTCAGACTGCTTGAATGTTCTCATTTCAAACTCCTTAAATCATAGTAGAGAAGCTATACTTTCATTCGCACGAATGGAAAGTAAATGAATAGTATTTTTTTTAGCAGAGCAGTAAATGTAGAATTTTCTTATTGTATTTCTAGTCAAAAATAATATATTGTTAGTGACAACTTGTAAAGTTATTTTGTAAGGAGTAGATAAAACATGAGCATAAAAATAAGCTGTATCCAATTCGATATCTCTTTTGGGAATCCCGACAAAAATTTTCAACAAGTCGAGAAAAAAATAGAGGAAGCCCTCCTTCAAAAACCAGATATTATTGTTCTTCCGGAACTTTGGACTACTGGGTATGATTTAACTAGACTTGATGACATTGCTGACGAGGACGGGCAGCAAACAAAAGACTTCTTATGTCAGCTTGCAAAAGAGAACCATGTACACATCGTTGGCGGTTCAATTGCCAAAAAAACAAACGAAGGTGTATACAATACTATGTTCATCGTAGATAACAAAGGTGAAGTTGTTGGTGAATATAGCAAGCTACATCTTTTTAAATTAATGGATGAGCATGTCTATTTAAATCCAGGGCATGTCGATGGAATGTTTCAGATAGGTGAATTAAAATGCGCTGGTTTTATTTGTTATGATATTCGTTTCCCCGAGTGGATTAGAAAGCATGCATTGGTTGGGGCGGAACTTTTATTTGTCGTTGCCGAATGGCCTCTCCCTCGCCTTGCTCATTGGCGCTCGTTATTAATTAGCAGAGCCATCGAGAATCAATGCTATGTTGTCGCGTGTAATCGGTCAGGTGCAGACCCAGCTAATGAATTTGCTGGACATTCAATGATTATAGATCCTTGGGGAGAAATCGTGGCTGAGGCTTCCGAGGATGATGAAATCCTACAAGGGATCATTGATATAGAAAAGGTACAACGCGTTAGAAATCAAATTCCTATTTTTGCTGATCGACGTCCTGAATTTTATTAAGTTAAAACTGTTGACAAAAGGTAGTGTAACTTGATATTATTTTCACCAAGTGGAAAATTTCAGAATACTTACTTTCCTAGAGTACTAAATTTTTTTTTACAAAAACTAAATATTGTTTGATCTCTTATCAAGAGTTGGCTGAGGGGAATGGCCCCGATGAAGCTGCAGCAACCGACCGTAATACCATTGTGAAATGGGGCGCATCAGTTTTAGCGCTTAGAGGTAGTTATAGCATTATAATAACGCTATCAACTTTAACTCTAGTAAGGCACGGTGCTACATCCACAGAAATATTCTTTTCTGGTAGATAAGAGGTGCGAAGCTTATGTCTTCAAGCCTCTTTCTTTTGAAAGAGGCTTTTCTATTTAAGAAAAGCCTCCAATCCAAAAAGCGTAAGCGCCCCGTTTAGACCCAGGCATAGCAAATGTTCTAAAAGGAAATAAAAGGAACAATCCCCTTTTATTTGAATCAAGTTATTTGACCTCAGGCGGTCTTGGTGCTGGAGCTAGATTAAAAATGGGAGGTAAAATCATGGCAGTTTCAAAGGAATTTATATATGAACCATTAACAGAAAGATCAGCAATCACTCTAGCAATCCGACTTCGGTTATTTGAAGATGGAGAAGTGTTAACTTGTTATGAAATTGGAGATGGCAATCTAAACCTTGTGTTTCGTGTTGTTGATCATGTTAATAGCAAGGGCATAATTATTAAACAAGCACTCCCCTATGCAAAGGTTGTCGGTGAAAGCTGGCCTCTTACTCTTCAACGAAATAAAATTGAGTGTCAAGCTCTCAAAATATTTAGTAAACATGTCCCAGGTCTAGTTCCTGATGTTCTTTATAATGACGAGGTGCTAGCCATTACTATTATGGAAGACCTATCTCATCTAGAAATTGCAAGAAAGGGACTTATTAATCGAAATGATTATCCTCTTCTTTCTCAACATATCGGAACATACTTAGCGAAGACACTATTTTATACTTCTGATTTTGCATTAGAACCATTGCAGAAGAAGCTGCTAGCTAAAGAATTCGTAAATCCAGAACTATGTAAAATAACAGAGGATCTTGTGTTCACTGATCCTTTCTTTAATCATGAGACCAATAATTTTGAATCAGCTTTAAAAGATGATGCGGAAAACCTTTGGAATGATCTTAGTCTTAAACTTGAGGTTGCCAAGCTAAAAAAGAAGTTCTTAACGAGTGGAGAATCACTTTTACATGGAGACCTTCATACAGGTAGTATCTTTGTAAGTCAAACTGAAACAAAAGTAATTGATCCTGAATTTGCTTTTTACGGCCCTATAGGCTTTGATATTGGTCAGTTTACAGCCAACCTCCTTCTTAATGCCCTGTCATTACCAGAGCAGGATCGGGATTCACTCTATCATCATGTAGCGAAAACATGGTATGTGTTTTCCACCACTTTCTCTACTCTTTGGAAAGAAGAAAGCCTTGAAGTTTACTCACGTATTGATGGATATTTAGAATTTACATTAAACCAGATTTTTGAAGATACGATTGGGTTTGCAGGATGTGAATTAATTAGACGTACGATTGGGTTAGCACATGTGGCAGATTTAGACGGGATTTCAAACGATGAGCTAAGAATTAGTGCAAAACGAAAAGCTTTATCACTAGGTAGTCAGCTTATTAAGAGTCGTCAAAAAATTCAATCCATTGAACAATTAATTGAAATCGTAAGGAGTGTACATGCAGAAAATGACTAAGACAGCAATCATTCCCCAATCTGTTCAGTGGAAAGATGATTATATCCTATTGTTAGATCAGCAAAAGCTTCCACTTGAGACAGTTTATATTGAGTTAAGAACAGTAAAGGACGTATGGGAAGCCATTTATACGTTAAAAGTAAGAGGGGCTCCAGCTATTGGAATTGCAGCCGCATTTGGGCTTGCTTTAGCCGCTAAAAGCTATGAGGATGTTAATTTAACTGCATTCCACACCCAGCTTCAAAAAGACAAAGATTACTTATCTAGTTCTAGACCTACTGCTGTTAATCTTTCATGGGCACTTAATCGGTTAACTGAGAGTGTGGAGGGTTCATTATCAATAAATGCAGCTAAAACTACGCTCATTCATGAGGCTATTCAAATTCAAGTAGAAGACGAAGAGGTATGCAGGCAAATCGGGGAGCATGCCCTCTCACTTTTTAACGAAGGAGATAAAATTTTAACGATATGTAACGCAGGATCTATTGCAACTGCAAGATATGGGACCGCTCTAGCTCCTATTTATTTGGCAAAAGAACGTGGAATAAACATTGAAGTATTTGCATCTGAGACACGTCCTGTCTTACAAGGAGCAAGGCTAACTACATGGGAACTTATGCAAGCAGGTGTTAACGTAACGCTAATTACAGATAATATGGCGGCACATACCATTAAGACCAAAGGAATATCTGCTATCATAGTAGGCGCTGATCGGATAACTGCAACTGGGGATACGGCAAATAAAATAGGAACCTTGAATCTAGCACTACTTGCTCAAGCCTTCCAAATCCCTTTTTATGTGGCTGCGCCTCTTTCAACCTTTGATCTAACACTCACTTCTGGGGAAGATATCCCTATTGAAGAGCGTGATGCTAAAGAAATTACCCATATACTCGGCCAGCAAATCACTCCATTTGGTGTAAATGTATTTAATCCAGCCTTTGACGTCACTCCTAATGAACTCATTACCGCAATCATAACCGAAAAAGGTGTGCTTAAAGGGAATCTTCAAGCTGAGATTGAGCAACAGTTTATAGTAAGTTAACAAGGTCTTACATCGTGTAAGACTTTTTTTATCGACAAATTTCGAGTATTTTCTTACAAATCCACACAACCCAACGTAAAATATGTTATGATATTTTTAAAATTACCCTTATTGATTATTGTTGTTTGTTCATTCTTTTCTTTAATAAATTTCACATACTAAACTTTGCTACTTTCCTATTGAAATAGAGGTGAAAAGATGTCACAGAGTTCGAATGTTACAAAAGTACTAAACGGGACCATTCAGTCAGTAAAGAGTGTACTTCCTATGCCTGTTACTATTAATCCACCTTCTCTTTTTAAAGAAAAGGTTATTCGTTTAACCATGTCCGTTTTAATTGGTATGACAGGTGATATAAAAGGCAGATTAGTCATCGACGGAACCCCACAGACATTCAGCTATATCGGTGAAATGATGTATGGGATGCAGCTCGAAGGAGAAATGCTAGAGTCTTTCACAGGGGAACTTGGGAATATGATTGCGGGTAATCTAGCAACTAATGCCTCTCAAAACGAGCTCATTATGGACATTACCCCGCCAACTGTTCTCGTTGGTGAAGCAAAGCTAACTGGTTTTACCCAAGCAATAAAGGTACCCATCACTTTATCCACAAACGGTGAGTTAGTTGTCATTCTTATGATTGAAGGATAAGGAAAGTGCAGAGACTCTCTACCTCTGCACTTTTTTACTATTCATAATTTGTTTTGTTTCTTCTCCATTAATTATTTGTAGCTTTTTGGCAATGGTCGTATAGAACAACACTTTCTTTTTTCCTCGGTTCATGATTAACTCCCTCCTTTTTTATTGCACGTGACCAACACTTTTTCCCTTACTGAAATTATATGCTAATCCATGAATATGGTGTACGATCTATTTCATTTTGTTTGATTTATTCCTTCTCCAATTGAAGACAAAAAGAATAAGCACAATCACAAGAACGAGCGGGATTCCAGCCATATAAATGTTTTTCAAAATAACATCCATCTGGTTGCCGAAAGTAAATCCAAGGAAGAAGAATAGGCTCGTCCAAACGGCTGCCGTGACATAGGCATAGATAGCAAACGTTCGATAGGCCATCTTTGTACTTCCTGTCATAAAAGGAACAAAGTGCCTAACGCCTGGTAAACAATACCCCGCAACTAGAGCCATAGGACCATATTTTTCAATGAGCTGTGATGCCTTGAGTATATGTTGTTGATATTTGGGACGATGTAGGAAACGCTTTTGAAGTGGAAAAAAGAAGAACCTTCCTAAAACATATAAAGTTGTTAAACTCATAACGACCCCGCAATATGTAACAAGAAATGCTGGCATCGTTGCTAGCAATCCCTTTGATGTTACAAAACCACTAGTCATAACAATCACTTCATTTGGAACAGGAATACCAAAAAAACCTATCCATAAAATTAAAAATAATGCAAAGTACCCATACTGATCCACAAAAGTAAATGCAGTTTCTAAATCCATTTGACCCCTCTTTTCAAGAGTAAAGGCCATTGAATGCTTCAACGGCCCAACATTCAATCTTTAAGTGTCTACGCACCTTCTAATATAAGGAATTTCTCTTGCAAATCCACTTTATTTCCAGCGAATCCTATTAGCAGCTTATTCTTATCTATTACCCGATGAAACGGAATAATTAATTGTATTCGATTTGCCTTATTCGCTTGTCCGACTGCTTGTCCTACACACTCGGGTTACATGTCGCAATCAAGCATAATCTGTCTCCATCGAACCCTCATTCAGCGTAGTCATTCACTTTCAACTTGGGTAATAGGTAAGTAAATATGGAAGGTTGTTCCTTCCCCTTCCTTGCTTACAACTTCAATTTTCCCTTTATGTTCTGCTATTATTTTATAGGATACCATTAAGCCAAGTCCAGTTCCTCTTTCCTTTGTTGTATAAAAGGGTTCCCCTAGTTTTCTGATTTTTTCCTCTGGTATTCCACAGCCCTCATCTTTAAAGGAGACTCTCATTATTTTTTCTGAGTGATGCTCAATTGAAACGTGGATAGTGCCACTCTTAGGCATAACTTCAATTCCGTTTTTTAAGATATTGATAAAGACCTGTTTTAACTGATTAGGCTCACAATAAATCTCAGTGTCTTCATCTACAACATCCACTTCAAACTGAATATTTTCTAAAGCGGCTTGTGGAGTGAGAAGGTCAATCGTTTCATGCAAGATCTTCTTCAGATCCCGCTGTTGGTATTGAACAGCCTGTGGTTTTGCTAGAATTAAAAACTCCGTAATAATAGATTCAATTCTCTTAAGTTCTGAGGTTATAACCTCAAAATACATAGAGAAATCCTCTTTGACATTTCCTTGTAATAATTGAATAAAGCCTTTCAATGCAGTCATTGGGTTTCGTATCTCATGGGCAATCCCTGCGGCTAGTTCTCCTACAATTGTTAAAGTATCAGACTTTCTAAGCTTTTCTTCCATTTCTTTTCGCTCTGTTACATCGTGGAGAATAGCTAAATGATTATTTATATATATATTTTTACTTAGCGTATATTCAATTATCCGATTATTCAAAATGAATTGCCCGCTTAAACTTGCATTCCCTAGAAGTTGCTTCCACTTTTCTTCCCTCTCTATATCATTTATAAAAGCAAAATTCTGAAGCTTTAACGGGAGAAGTATCTCATTTTCAAGACCAAATATTCTTCTTGCCTCAGGGTTCATATTGACTATATTCCCTTCATCTTCAATGATAATAAACCCATTTAAGGCATTATCATAAAGCTGTCTAAACTTATGTTCACTCTCCCTGAGAGTAATTTCAATATTCTTCCTCTCCGTTACATCACGGAAAATGGTCATATTCATTTTTGGAATTACGTTCCTTTTGACAGCAAACTCAATAATTCTCTCTTCCCCATTTTCTAACATAAAAGGAAGCTCTGCATATAAACCTCCAGCATCATGATTCGCTTGGCTTGCTTCTAACGTGTAATCTTGAGTACTATTTATAAATTGGTCAATTCTTCTTAACAGTAATTCTTCTCTACTTACCTTTAATATTTGACAAGCAACTGGATTAACATCAATGATACTTAAATCCTCATCCCAAAGTATGATTCCATCTAATGCACCTTCAAAGATTCGTCTAAACTTTTGTTCCTTTTCTCTTAAGTTTTTTTCCATTGACCTGGTTTCACTAACGTTTCGGAAAATAGTCATATTGTAATCATCTAATACTTTATATCTTGATGTGAATTCTAGCCTTTTTGTTTGTCCGTTTACCATGTGAAAATCGAGCTCAGCCCTTAGCTTACCTGTCTCTTTTAATTCTTTATTCATGTTGATAACTTCAGTACTAGTTTGATCAACAAAGTCTAATAAACTTCCCTGAGTTAGAAGCTCAATCGGCATTTCAAATGTCTTACTTGCTGAACTATTTGCATTAATGACCTTTCCCCCATTACCCCATATAACGATGGCATCCAGGGCAGCATCAAATATTTCTCGAAACCTAAGTTCACTATCTTGAAGCCTTTTCTCCATGCCTTTTCTATCTGTTACATCTCTCATAATAGACATATAATAGTAATCAAATATATTTGCAGTGGTAGTAAATTCAAAAACTTTCTTAACACCATTTTTCAATTTGACAGGGAGTTCACCCTTTGCTTTTTCTTTCTCATCTAAAATAGTCCAAAGCTTTTCTAATTTATATGTATATTCTGGCTCTACAAAGTTGTATATTGTTGAATTAAGTAGCTCCTCTTTTGTTAATTCAAAGCTATTCATGAAGGATTTATTACAGTTTATAAACGTTCCAGAACGATCAAAGATAACAATTCCATCCACTGCTTGCTTATAAACGTCCATAAATAATTGCTTGCTTATATCTCGCTGTCGCTCTAATATTTTCTTTGGTGAAATGTCCCGCATTATTGAAACATCTGTATTATTAATATCATTTTTTCTAGCAGAAAACTCGACTTGCTTTACAGTCCCATTTCCTACACGAATGGCGAATTCTCCCTTTAGGAATCCATCTTCTATCAGCATTTTATTTTGTTTTGTAATTTTCTGCTTAGATTCAAGCATTAGAAATTTTAATAAGCTTTCACCAATTAGATTTTCCTTTGGTAGCTCGAACAACTGGCAAGCTGCCTGATTAACTTCTGTAAAGCATGTATTCGAGTCAAATAAAACAACAGCATCTAAAGACTGTTCAAACATGATGCGATATTGACCAATCATATCGAGAAGATCCTTGTTTTCTTGTTGGAGCTTCTTAAAAGAGGCTTGTAATTGCATATCACTTTGCTTTGTAGACAAGTAGTTCACCTTCCTCTTAATAATTAACGCACACTCTTTGATTACTACATTCTACAAAGTTCGCCTAAATCCTTCACAAAACTGCTATACATTTCTTTCCAAAACCCATGGTTCGTCATTTATTCTTAAAATATGTTAAAATATAATTTAGTGTGTTTTTTTAGTATCTTATTTCCTGCTTCGAAAAAAGGAGTGTCCAAATATAATGAATGTTGTACTTAGTACCTTAAATGCCAAATATATTCATACCAATCTTGCTATTAGATGCCTACGTGCGTATGTAGAGCCAGAGCATGACGTGAAAATGGCTGAATATACCATCAAAGACCCTGAGATGAATATTGTCACTGATCTTTTTAGGCATGAACCTGATGTGATCGGCTTCAGCTGCTATATATGGAATATAGAAGAGACGATTAAAGTCATTAGCATCTTAAAAAAAATTAAACCCGACCTAACGATTATTGTCGGAGGTCCGGAAGTTTCTTATGATGTCACTTATTGGTTGGACCGTTTAACAGATGTAGACTTTATCGTCCTTGGTGAAGGAGAAGAGACCTTTAAACAGCTACTTGATGAGCTTAAAAGTAATAAAAACTTTGTTTCAGTACCTGGCTTAGCCTTTCGTTCGGTTGAGGGTAAGCCAGTTGTTAATCCTCAAAGAAATAAGTTAAACTTACAAGATGCACCTTCTCCATTCAAGTTTGAGGAGGATCTGCACCATTTTTCAAAGCGAGTAACATATATTGAAACAAGCAGAGGCTGCCCTTTTAGCTGTCAATTTTGTCTTTCTTCTATTGAAGTTGGTGTTCGTTATTTTAATAAAGAAAAAGTGAAGGATGATATTCGATTCTTAATGAAGAATGGGGCTAAAACGATTAAATTCGTGGATCGCACCTTTAACATTAGTAGAAGCTATGCGATGGAAATGTTTCGTTTTTTAATCGATGAGCATTTACCTGGCACGGTCTTTCAGTTTGAAATAACGGCGGATATCATGCGACCAGAGGTCATTGGATTTTTAAATGAAAATGCACCTGTTGGCTTATTCAGGTTTGAGATTGGTGTCCAATCAACAAATGATTCTACAAATGAATTAGTCATGAGAAAGCAAAACTTCCAAAAGCTTACCCGCACAGTAACGATGGTTAAGGATGGCGGGAAGATTGATCAGCATTTAGATTTGATAGCTGGCTTGCCTGAAGAAGATTACGAATCGTTTAAGAAAACCTTTAATGATGTTTTTGCGATGAGACCTGAAGAGCTTCAACTAGGTTTCTTAAAAATGCTTCGAGGCACAGGTCTTCGTATCCGAGCAGCAGAACACGACTATGTATATATGGACAATTCGCCGTATGAAATCTTAAAAAACAATGTGCTAACATTCCAAGAAATCTCCAAAATAAAGCAGGTAGAGGATGTACTAGAAAAGTATTGGAATGACCACAGGGTGGACTACACACTGGAATACTTGGTTACAGAGGTATTCCCTACCCCATTTGATTTCTTTCAGGATTTCGGACAATATTGGGATGAAAAAGGCTGGGTAAGAATTGGCCACCAACTAGAAGACTTATTCTTGCGACTTTGGAACTTTCTAGTCGATAGTGGACAAGAAAACATTCATATTTCTCATAGCCTTCTTAAGGTTGATTATTTGCGTAACCAAAAATTCAAACCGAGAAAGCCTTGGTGGAATGATACGCTTCAAAAAGAGGAGCGTACATCCATCTATAAACAACTCCTTTTGAATCCAACAATTTTTGGCGATAGCTTTGAGGCATTGCAGCTTCAAGAAAAAGATTTATTTAAACACAGTGTACTCGAAACCATCTCATTAGATTTTCAGCACTTTCTTCAGTTAGGGGAGATTAAAGAGGAACCATCCATTCTTTTAACTTACTTTGATCATAAAAATCAAGAGACCTTGATTTTTTCAGCGCCCATTAAATTATTTAATGTAGTTTTAACGTCTAGGTAATATCTAGGCTATTGAAAAACCCAAGCCTTTCATGAAAAATAAACAGCAAAAAAAGACGGCTTCAAAATTCAAATAGAATTTTTGAAACGTCTTTTTTGTGCTTAGAATCTATAACAAGCGAAGTAAATGCTGATTTGAATTATACTTCGCTTGTTCTTAGAATATTGTCTAACATGAGACTAGAGAGTGCAATTGTGACCTTTGTAAGGAAGTTTCTTTTACTAATCTTAATGCTTTAGTATTTTGAGGTTTATGGTTATTTCAAGCATTGAAAATTTGTGAAAAATGTCTTATCGCCGATATATTCTGATAATCGCCGATATAATGAGATAATCGCTGATATATTCTGATAATCGCTGATAAAACAGAAAAATCGCTGATATCGTAACTATCCGAGTACCTTGTCATCAATTTTCAGGTCCATTTATTCGAATTTATGGTGAAAAGAAGGAACTCTTCTTAAACAAATGGATTATTTCTTTCTACCTGACGTAAACTTGGCACAAATGGATCGTTTTGACTCAAAACTTGTAGATTGACTGTAATAGTTTCCTTTTGACATAGTTTTAAAAGAACGCCTTCTTTTATTTATTCAATTTCTTTTTTGATTTCGATTTTGCTTCCGATACTAGCTCAAATGCCTTATTGGCATTGTAATCGCCAAGTTCAGTACCAAACTCTTCTTTTAACAAATCCTTTGAAATTGTATGATTATTATCCGGTGGATGTAGTCCTTTAGCCATATGTTTTTACTCCTGCTTTTTCGTTTTGGTACCCTTTTTTGGAATTTCGATTCGCGCCTTTCATTGCCTGCTCTTCAGTTGCCTCTTGAGCAAACTCTGTATCAGGAAGACTCTCCTTTGGTGTGAAGTTATTGTTTCGAGCAGCATCAAATTTCACTTTGCGCTTTGCCATTTCAAAACACCTCTTTTAAAATATTAAGAGGAAAAAATCCTCTTCTATATTGTTACCTACTTGTTGCTCTGCATGAAAGGAAGTTTTGTCCTCTTACAAATTCAGGCTTATTTTAATGGATCATTCATATGATGATATCTGTTGGAAACAATATTTAAAGAAGTTACCAGAAGAGAGGTGAAAAAGTGAAAAATAAAAACGAAAGTCAAGAAAAGAACTTAGAGATTCCTTTTATTAATGAGACAATGCCACATCAACCAAATGCACCAGTATTCAGGGGCAGTGGGATAAAAATGGAAAAGCCCTTTATAAATGAACATGGTGTTGTTATTGGAGACAGCTTTTATGATTCACCTAACTCTCCATTAAATAATTGGTCAGATAAAGTAGACCCTGAAATTATGGCTGGGGAAGAGTGGGTTCACCCAACAAATGATATTGGTTGGAATACAGCAGAAAACAGAGAATTAATCGAAAAAAAGATTCCCCCTCGTGGTGTTCCTTTCACGCATCCAGATAAGGACGTTAGCTACAATCAAGATTAAGTTTAGAAAACAGGGAAGAGCTTGATTATCCAAGCTCTTCCCTGTTTTCTATAGACAATGATTCTGCCAAATTTCTATTTTATTTCTTTTGGTTTAATTTCTTTCAGTGCAATAAATGCAGTAAGAAGACAGATTCCTGTAATACTGTAAAACATAACTTGGTGCGAGGCCTTCATCAGTAAAACAAAAACGGGTGGACCTGCAGCAACTCCAATAAATCTCATTGAGCTATAAATGGAAGTAATAGTTCCTCTCTCTTCCTTCTCAATCCCCTCTGTTATAAGAGCGTCTAAACATGGAAGTGCAACCCCAATCCCTAGTCCACAAAAGAAGAAGATGACCAATAAGAGAAAAATATTCTCAGTAAAGCTAATGGCAAACACTGAAATTGCTAACAGTAAAATACCAAAGAATGTAATCCATTTCATCAATACTTTGTTTTCTTTGATTTTTTTTCCAGTTATATAAGAAGCAAAGCAAAGTGCCGCTAAAGGTATGGCTAAGGTAAAACCTTTTTTCAAACCATCAATATGGTGTTGATCCTCTAGCATTGAAGACAGGTAAAATAGCACACCGAAAAGCACAAACATTAATACGCATCCAATGGTAAAAATGGCATAAAGCCAATGACCATTCTTCTTGAATATATCCTTAATACAAATCAGAAATTTTTTAAACGGAAGTGGTCTTTGTCTTTTCTTGGGACTTTTCACTAAAAATAGCATAAGGACTACAGAGATTACAGTAAATACAGGAAATGCAAAAAATGGCAAATACCAGATATACCCTGCGAGTAAAGACCCTAAAATAGGACTTAAAACCTTTCCGAATGTATTAGATGTTTCAATGACACCAAGTTCTTTACTTACTTCTTCTTGATTTTTAAACATATCACCAACAAGTGGCATGACGACAGGTGCAGCACCTGCTGCTCCAACACCTTGTAATACCCTCCCTAAAAGAATCATCACATATGGATCCTTCATCTTCCAAGCTGCCCAGCCTGAAAGTAACCCGCCAATACCCGCAATCAATAAACTAGGAATAATAACTTTTTTTCTTCCAATTCGGTCCGATAAATACCCCGCAATAGGTATTAAAATAATAGCAACAACAGAATACAGCGTTATTATCATACTAACTTGGAACGAACTAATCTTCAGCTTCTCCTCTATAGTCGGAAGAACAGGGATTAACATAGAATTACCTAATGTCATCACCAATGGTATGGAAGCAAGTGAAACGATCGCCCATCTTTTTTCATGTTCCATATAACTACCTACCTTATCAAGTAAATTCGTCCTTATTAATATGAGTAATCAAACCAAAAAATATATTTGTAACTTATTGGGAACTTTAGCACTTTAAAGGAACGGGGGCCTGGCCCCCGTTCCTTTAAAGTGGTGAAGGATTAATCTGAAAAGGACCTCTCTTACGATTAATGGAGGTTACATAAGTATTCTTTAGCCAATGATTACTCGCTCTTTTGGGTAGTGGTAGCGTGATAATTTTTTTTGACCACCTAGTAAGAAGAGGACAACGATAATACCGATACGACCTACAAACATTAGGAATATGATGATGTACTTACCAAATGAACTTAGTTCGGGTGTAATTCCCATGGATAAGCCTGAAGTACCAAACGCTGAACAAACCTCAAATATAATACTAATTAAAGAGAAAGGTTCGGTAATTGACAGTATTAGGATAGAAGTAAAGCATATGATCGTTGCGATAATCGTTACAGCAAGTGACTTTAAGAGATCATCATCATACAATTCTCTACCAAAGACTTTGATATGACGATTCCCTCTAGCAAAATGATAAATAAATAAGAAGTTAAGAGCAAACGTAGTGGTTCTAATACCGCCTCCCACTGAGCTTGGTGATGCACCAATAAACATGAGAACTGATATGAAAAGAAGAGTTGGTTCGCTAAATTCGTTAATATCTATCCATTGTTGCAAGTCCACCACTTCTCGTACTAACCGATTGGAAAAGCGAATAAAAAAATGCTTCATGCCAAACTTTATCCTTGAAGAATTTATTAACTTCTAATAAAAAAATGATGATTGTACCAAATACTACTAATAAAAGAAAAGTAGTGGACGTCAATTTTGAAAATAATGAGAATCTATATCGAATTCCATCCCGCTTTCTGTTCGTTAAGAAATTCTTTACCTCTATTAATACCGGAAACCCAATGGCTCCTAAAACGATAAGTATCATATTAATAATTTGAACAAAGTAGTCATTAGCATAAGGGATTAGCGAGTTACCTGTGATATCAAATCCACCATTTGTAGTTGCTGACACGGAAGCAAAGAACCCATGTAAATAGGCTTCCTTCCAGTCAGGAAAATACTGCAAAAAGTACGTACCTAGAATGAGTGCCCCTACTATTTCTATAATAAATATAATCGCTAATATTTGTCTCATCAAATTTACTAGCCCAGAGAGATTGGTTTGGTTTTGATCAAGCATAATAAGTTTTCTTTCTCTTAATCCAATTTTTTTTCCCATTATAAGCCATATAAACGTTCCTAATGTCATAATTCCAATCCCACCAAATTGTAGAACAAAGGCCAGAATAAAGATTCCAGGAATACTAAAGGTATCAGCCGTAGAGATGACGGTTAAACCCGTTACACTAACAGCACTAACCGCTGTAAATAATGCATCAACGAAGTTCCACTCTACATTTTGTTTATGTGCAATTGGTAAACTAAGAAGAGAAACAGAGACACTTACTGCAATAAAATAAAAGCTTACAATTAGTTGTGCTGGAGTTAAATGTTTTAGTTTTGCTTTGATTTTCTGATACAATCTGCTACACATACCTTTCATAATAAGGTTTACTTTAATCATTTTGACTTAAGTATTTAAAAAGAGCAACCTCAATTGTTTTCAGAATAAACTCTTTAATAATATCTTTCCCATCTTAAACATTTTCCTTCCACCTTATGAAAACATTGGCTTGTATCGGCAACTATATAGTCACTCATACTATGAAAGTAACAAACGTTGTATGTAGAAGAAAAAAAGGAGATGACAAAACATGGCTAGAAGTAGTAATAAATTATTAGTGCCTGGAATTGAACAGGCGTTAGACTCTATAAAATACGAAATCGCACAAGAATTCGGTGTTAACTTAGGATCAGATACAGTTTCTCGTGCAAACGGTTCAGTTGGAGGGGAAATCACAAAACGACTTGTAAAAACAGCTCAACAACAACTTGGCGGACAACTTAACCCAGGGCAATAATTGAATATATTTGGCTAAACCCGGGCTTGCATTCGCAGCCTGGGTTTTAACGCTTTAAAGGAGTGGGGGACAGGCCCCCACTCCTTTAAAGCACTAAAAAAAGCCCTAGTATAAATATACTAAGGCTTCAATTGTGTGCAAATACTTATTATTCGCCTGCTGATGGGGTAAAACTACGTTTTGAGAATTCTGTATCTAGCATGAAAATAGCATTACTGTCATTCTGAATTCGCTTTAGTTTTTGAATGATGCTATCAAACATATCCTCTTCTTCTACCTGCTCTTCAATGAACCATTTTAAGAAAGAGATTGTAGCATGCTCTCTTTCATCCATGGCAATGTCTGAAAGATGATAGATCCGTTTTGTTACTTCTTTTTCTTGTGTTAGTGCTTTTTCAAAAACATCTAACAAAGATGAGAAATCATTATTAGGAGAGTCAAATCCCTTAATGACTGCACGTTTCCCTAATGCATTGATAAAGTTGTAAAACTTCATTGCATGAAAACGTTCTTCTTCAGCTTGAACAAGATAAAAATTAGAAAATCCATCTAGTCCTTCATCAGAACAGTAGGCAGCCATCGCTAGATAGGCATGTGCCGAAAAGAATTCATAGTTCATCTGGTCATTTAAAGTTTCATGAAGTTTTTCCGTTAGCATATTCATCACCCTTTGTTTTTCTTCAAGTATAACATAGTGGTAGAAATATGGTGTAATTCAAACTTCGCAATATCCAGAACTTAATGACTTTTAAATTTAAACATCTGATGATATTGAATATCCATTTTTTCAACTTGTGCATTTATTTTAGATGTATCTAAGAACAAAAAAACTAATATAAATACGATCATCAATAATATCGACAACTTTGAATCGTACTGCTTGAGTTCCTGTTGAATAACTGAAACCATAAAAACTAAAAACATGACTGTTAAAAGTAAGAGAATCTTTATGAGTTCTCCGTTCTTATCCATCAAATTCCCAATCATGGCGCCTATTATACTTCCCATCATACCAGTGATCATCCCTTGGATACAGGCAATTGGACTGATTGGCCACCCTATGATTAGACCGATTAAAATACCAACCATTATTCCAAGAACAGTTGCAGAAAATAAATCATGTACAATAAAAATCCCCATGATCGTACCCATACACATACTCGCCATCATTGAAATGCCCATGGTGACTATCATACCAGTCATATTATTCAACTGATGCCTTTTCAAAAATACATAGCCAATCGTGACTCCAACTATGAATAAGACCAATATCAACAATAAATAAAAGTGCATGCCCCATACCCCCTAGTTGTCCTATATAACAGTATTCATAGGCCAATCAAAAGAGAACAAAAAAAAGAGGAGGTCTGTGAAAACCTACTCTAATCATCATTAGCATCTTCGTCATCTTTTTCATGGTCATCATCTTCATCATCTTCATCATCTTCGCGATCCTGTTGATCTCGTTTTTCTTTTACCTTCTTTAAAATCTCTTGAACCGCTTCTGGTGGATTCTTTTCCTTCTCCCGGCTGGTTGCACTTGAACCGCTTGTAACTCCAACTTTTACTTTATCCTTATTTTCTACTTTTGGTAATTCCTGTTTTTTTTCAGTGGAAGCATGCTCATTACCCTGCTTTTGATCAATTTGCGCTGGTACTTTTTCGGTCGCCTTATTTAGCTTGTCTGCCTCTTTGTTTGGATCCACTTTTTCTTTGTCATCCTCAAGATCTGATGAAATATCCTTCTCTAACTCTTTTTCTTTTGCTACTATTATTTCCCTCTTATATTTTCCAGTAGATATTCCCTTTTGGTGAGCGAGTTCTCTTTCTTCGTTAGTACTATTTAGAACTGTAATCGGTATATTCACTTCTTTGTAGGATTGGACAAGATCTTTGACATTGGTGTTTAACTTCTCCTCCAATGTTTGGCTTTCTGTCTCTACAATGACAGTTGCTATGATAATTTCAGAACCATCTTGATAATAACCAGATTCTTTACTTTCTTGGATAATAGCCGTAGTTACTGAATCAATTGGTTGATTCATCCATTCCTTTAAGCTGTCTAAAACCAATTCACCTTCACTGTTATAGGCTTCAAGGCTTACAACACGGAGTTTCTTGTCCACACCCGCTTCTAAGCTAGGATTGATATCTATGGACATATAGGCATAAACTTCCTGGCTATCATAAAAGGTAAAAACAGTAAAAAATAAGAGAACCGCTGCAACAGAACTAGCCATAACAACACGCAATTTTTCGAACTGGAAGATGGACTTTTTCAAGGAGTATGTTTCATTTACAGCAACGAAACTAATCTCTTCACCAATTTCATAGTGATCTCTTACCTTCTTACTTTTAAGGAATTCGCCGTCAGGGGTTAAAAACGTTACAAACTTCGAATTAACTTCAAGCACAACACCTTTTTTCAACTGGTCATCACCCCTTTCACGTACTCTTTTAAGTACACATAGTCGCTTGCCATTATAATGCAAACAGCAATAATATATTTCCTATTCCGTTCAATGGTTTTACGAGATACATCTACATGCTTTTCAAGCTCTTTTATAGGAAGTCGCTTTTTTTCAAATAAGTTTTTTTTGAAGTCAGGATTTTGAGTGACTACATTCGCAACTTTCATAGCATTTACTCTAGCATCTGCATGTTTAGGAGAATTGTCTACAAGATCAAGAAAAGAAAGGTCAAATTGCTTTAGAACGGTTTGATAATGTTGTATTTCGTCTCTTCTATGCTCCTGCTCTAGTTGCTTTTGATAATCATCCACTGAAGCTACAACTTCATACTTACTTTGGACCATATCTTCATCATCTAAATGAGTATCTAGTTTTACGGTCTGTTGACGACTTTCTTTACGAATAAAATCTATTACGCGTCTCTTTATGATCAATTCAGCAAAAGAAAGAAGAGAACTTCCTTTCTCTGTTGAATATTTCTCAATAGATTCGTTAAAGGCAATAAGTCCAATGCTAAACTCATCATCTTGATCGCTAATATACCGTTTACAAACTTGAGAAACGGCTTTTGCAATGAACGGTTTATATTGGTCAATGAGCTCTTCACGGAGGTATGAATCTCCATTATGAATAGCCAGAACCTTTTCTTCTAAGGTTTGTTTTTTGTTTAACTTAAAGAGTATACTCAGCAAAGGACTTCACCTCTTCTCCTCACTATAACTTTCGTATCTATAAATCCGTTTTATGTCCGTATTAATACGAAGTTTTTATTAAAAATATGATTTATTTACCCAGATTTCATTAGTTCAAAACCTTTTGTAATTTAAAAATAAATAATAGCCACCTCAACTACGCTGAAGTGACTATTATTTATTTTATTATACCATTGGAGGAAGCCCTTTGAATTCTATTGAGGAGTTAAAATTGTTTCCAAATTATTAACTTACTTGTTATTTTCCTTTTTACCCTTTGCATGCTCACGTTTTTCTGTAGCTCTTATCTTTGCTTCTTCTCGCTTTTCTTTAGCAATCTCTAAGCCATGTTTCTTTTTTTCTTTTGCTTCATCTTTTTTGGAATGAGTAGTGACCTTAGATTCTTCTTTTGCTTGTATTAATGGAGCAACGACTTGATTTGTTTCTTCAATCGAAGTGTCGACTTTATTGTCATCTTCAAGAGTCACTGTTTCTAAACCTATCACTACTTCAGTTGTAGCTTCTACTTCGGTTTCAATTTCAACTACTTCATCTGAAGCAGTTTCTTTTTGAATGACCTTTTCAGTTTTTGCTTGCATTTTTGCTATCTTCTTTTCAAATTTCGCAAGACTTTTCTCAATATTTCGAGCAAGAGCGGCTTTTGCTACTGGATTTTTAACTTTTTCTAATGCTAGGGTTAAGGCAATAATGTTCTGAGCAAGCTTACCTTCATGCTCAGTTTCCACCTGTATTTCTTGTTCCACTTCTTCATCGACATTAACAATTACTTCTTCTTCAGTCAGCTCTGTTGTTTCATTATCATTTTCAGTTGTAGTTTCCTCAACTGTAACCTCTGTGGAATCTTCTTCCACGTTTACTTCTTCTTCAATCATAAATTCATCTGAGTTCTCAATGGTTAAAATGGCTTTCTCCAAAACTTCAAGTGCAAGTTCTTCATTATCTTGTTTTAGGAGTGCATCTGCTTCTGCAATACGCTCTGCGGCAAACTCAGCTAATAAAGAAGCCTTTTCCTTATCCTCAAATGTTAAAGTCACTTGAAGCTTTTCAATAAATGTCTTTAAAAAATAGAAGAAATCTCCAGGCAACAAGGTAACATCTGCTACAACATCAGTTGATCCCTCTGCTTCAACCGGTGTGTCAGTCACTTGAATATCAGTAATCGTCTGTAAATCTACTGTTTGTGTCATCTCTGTTGAATTACTGGTATTCTCTTCTGCATCTGCGTAAGTTGCTACACCTGTTAATGATGTTGAAGATGCTAGTAAAGTTAGTATTGATCCTTTTATTATGAAATTCTTCATTCTTCCACCTCATTCTATTATTTTCCCTTTTTTGCTTGGCGCAAGCCTTCAAGGTAGTTTTGCTTCTGACGTTGTTAAACTCAGAAACCTTGCTTTTAATCTTCACCATAACTTACGGCTAGTAATAATTTTTTGAGGGGGTCTCGAATTAATAGTAGCGTGGATTTACTAGAATAAAAAAATCCTTTCTATATAAGAAAGGATTCGAATGTATTATTTCCTCGTAGCATGAAAGAGCACAACTCTCTTTTTCCACATGAAGTATAGAACGATGAAGACAACCATTCCAATGGCAATTGGAAATAAATATTGATCCGCGATACTGCCAACATCCTTCCAGCGTGGTCCAAGCTGAAAACCTAAATATACATAAAAAGCGGTAATTGGAAGCATGGCAACAAAGGTAAATATACTGAATAGCCAAACGTTCATCTTTGCCATTCCACATGGTATTGAAATGAGGGTTCGAACACCTGGTAAAAAACGTGCAGAAAAGGCAACAATTCCACCATGTTTTTCAAAGAATTCATCTGCTTTGTTGATTTGTTTTTCTTTAATAAATAAGTATTTTCCATATTTAATGAGAAATGGTCTTCCACCAAATCTCCCAAGAGCATATAACGTTAATGGACCAGTAGTCCCTCCTATTGTCCCAGCAAGCACAACTAGCCAGTATTTCATATCGCCTTCGTATACCCAGAAGCCAGCCAGTGGCAGCACAAGCTCTGCAGGGATAAATTCAAAGGTTAAGGCAATCAATATTCCCAGATATGAAAACTGCTTCAAGAATTCGATAAAGGATAATGCCAACTCTTCCATTTTGTTATTCCTCTCATAAAAAACTGTTATTAATTTTTTTTCATACAAACTTATTTTAAATGGACATCCATAGAAGGTCAATGAAAATGGAAAACATTCACTTCAACAAAATCGAATACAAAGGGAAAGATAACATTATTGTTTAGATAATTTAACAAAGGATGTGATGATTTGTGCATACAATGTGGAAAGGCTCCATTAGCTTCGGTCTAGTCAATATACCAATCAAGCTTTTTTCAGCAACTGAGGACAAGGATATAAAGTTACGCACTCTCCATAAAGATTGTCATACCCCCATTAAATATGAAAAGGTATGTCCTACTTGTGAAAAAGAAGTAGAAACAGATGACCTTTTAAAAGGGTATGAGTATGTCAAAGGGAAGTTTGTCCTCTTGAGCGATGAGGAGCTTTCGGATTTAAAAGAGGAACATGAAGAAAAAAGTGTAGAAATTATTGATTTTGTTAGATTAGAGGAAATTGATCCTATCTATTTTAGCCGCTCGTATTATATGGGACCCGGCGAAAATGGAAATAAAGCATATGCCCTATTAAGAGAAGCACTCGAAAAATCCGGGAAAATAGGCATTGCAGAAATCGCTATTCGTTCCAAACGGCAAATGGCCGTGGTAAGGGTCTATCGAAACACATTAATTATGGAAACTATTCATTATCCGGATGAAGTTCGAAACGTGGAAGAAGTTCCGAGTGTTCCAGAAAATGTCCAGATTAATCCGAAAGAACTTGATACAGCAATTATGTTAATCGATCAATTAACTACAGAGTTTCAACCTGAAAATTATAAAGACGAATATCGTGAAGCTGTTAAGGATCTAATTCAGGGGAAAATAAACTCCAATGAAGGTACGACCTCAAAAGAAGCTCCACGTACGAATGTAGTGGACTTAATGAGTGCTCTGCAGGCTAGTATTGAACGAACAAAAGGAAAAACACCTGTTGCGGCAAATAGTAATGCGGAGGGGAAACCGAAAGTAGCTAAGGCTGTAACCAAGTCTCCTGCTTCTGATAGTTTAACGACCACTGAGAAAAAAAAGACAAGAACAACAAGGAAAAAAGCGTAAGGACTAAAAAAAGGAAGAGCCTTGTTCAGCCCGGGCAAGCAAACGTGCCTGAATCAAATAAAAGGATGATCTGCCCTTTACGGATATCTATCTACCTCTTCTTGGTTACCGCTTCACTGCTTTCTTAGCTTTGGCGGTCACCTAACTGCCCCTTTGGTTACCGCTTCCGCTTCACTATTTTTTTGGATATTACGGGCACCTAACTGCGCATTTAGTTACCACTTCACTGCTTTTTCGGGCTCCCTATGAATAAACCACAATCATTTATAAAAACAATTTTTACGAAAAAGCTTTTGAAAGGAAAATAAAATATGAAAATCCCTAAGCCTATGTTACCCACTCTATCATCTGGGCTCCCTCAGGGAACTGATTGGATATATGAAATAAAATATGATGGTTTTAGAGCACTTTTCTATATTGATCATGATTCCTATCAGTTGATTAGCAGAAATGGACTCTCTCTTGCTTCCCAATTTCCCGAAGTGAATGAAGCTGCCCAGTATATGCAGGATGTTTGGAATGATCAACTTCCACTTTTGTTCGACGGTGAGTTATGTATTCTAGATTCTCCCTATAAAGCCAATTTTGAAGAAATTCAGCTTCGCGGTAGATTGAAAAATGAAGATAAAATAAAAAAGAAAATGAACGAGAAACAAGCACACTTTTGTATTTTTGATTTGGTTGTTATACGTGGAGAAAATGTAAGTATTCGCTCATTTACGGAACGAAAATGTTTGCTGCAGGAATTATTTACTACAGCCGGACTTCCTTTAGAAATTCAACCAGGTTCTGATATCTTTATTCAATACATAAAAGTCTTTGAAAATCCCGAAGAAGTGTGGAAACTTGCTGAACGTTTTGATGCTGAAGGAGTCATTGCCAAAAAAACAACAAGTAAATGGGAGGAAGGAAAAAGGACAACACATTGGATTAAAGTAAAGAACTGGAAGGAAGGAACATTTTTCATTACAGCATATGAAGTCAAAAATGGATTTTTTCATGTTGGAGTTATGCGAGGCTCTGAAGTGTATCCTATGGGACTCGTGTCACATGGTTTTTCATCTGAAGAACGTGAGGCACTACTTTCTGTCATTAAGACAAATAAGGTGAAAGAGACGAGTGCGTTCATTTATGTGGAGCCTAGCATTTGTTTAGATGTAGCTTTTCTAGAACTTTATAAAGAACAACTAAGACAGCCTAGCTTCAAGCAGTTTCGCTTTGATGTAAAATGGGAGGACTGTACTTGGGAAAAGCTTCAGCGAGATCGCATGAACTTCCCAGATGACGTCACTATTACACACCCTGACAAGCCCCTCTGGCCTAAAAGAAAGATCGATAAGCAAAGCTATTTATATTACTTACAAGGTGTTGCTGCCTATCTTTTACCCTTTTTAGAAAATCGTTTACTAACCGTTATCCGTTATCCACACGGCATGCTTGGCGAGGCCTTTTACCAAAAAAACTGCCCCGAGTATGCACCTGATTTTGTTCAAACGTCTATGTCTGAGGGTATCAATTACGTTATATGCAACAACCTGGAAACACTTGTATGGCTTGGTAACCAGCTCTCATTTGAATTTCACATACCCTTTCAAACCATTCAATCAATGGGACCTTCTGAAATTGTGTTTGATTTAGATCCACCAGGACGGGATTATTTTCCTTTGGCTACAAAGGCAGCATTAATGATGAAGGAAGTATTTGATGGTTTAAAACTCCAAACATTCGTCAAAACCTCTGGTAATAAAGGATTGCAGATTTATATTCCGCTTCCGGAGAATACATTTAGCTATGATGAAACTAAAATTTTCACGGAATTTATGGCCCACTATTTAATCACAAAGGACCCTGAGAGTTTTACAATTGAACGACTGAAAAAAAATCGCGGTAACAAATTATATGTTGACTATATTCAACATGCTGAAGGCAAAACAATTATTTCTCCTTATTCCACACGTGGAAACGCGGATGCCTTAGTTGCTACACCTCTTTATTGGGAGGAAGTGACCGAGAAATTATCTCCTGAACAATTTCCACAAGATATAATCATGAACAGGATTAAACAGGTCGGAAATCCGTTTCAGCACTACTTTGAGGCAAAAAAGAATCAACCTTTTCAGGAGATAGTAGATTTTTTAGCTCAGGCAAAGTAAAACCTGAGTTCTTGCATTTTAAACAGGAGTCTTTTTTACGATAAAGTTTTTGTAAATACCCCCAAAAACTCTTGGGAGCTTCTCGAATCTATAAACATGGACATAATTTTGCCTTCTGGCTGGAAGGAAGAATCTTCCAAGATGCTTTTACATTAAAACAATTCTAATTAGTGCTATACTATGTTCACAAGAAAGCGCTACCATATATTGCTACGAAAATTTACGAAAAGGTACTATAATTGCAAAAAAGGGCGTGAAGGAATGGATCAAGCACTACTACATGTGATGATCAACCATTGGCGCGGAATGTACAAGGTTTTGGAAAGTGATTGGCAAGCCGTTGCAAAAGAGACAGGTGTTACACCTGCAGAATTACATGTACTCTGGATATTGAGCTTAGAAGTACAAGC
The DNA here is from genome assembly GCF_049310945.1 of Bacillus sp. DJP31. Taxonomy (NCBI): domain Bacteria; kingdom Bacillati; phylum Bacillota; class Bacilli; order Caryophanales; family Bacillaceae; genus Bacillus; species Bacillus sp. DJP31. The sequence continues at coordinate 140,002 of NZ_JBMERO010000008.1, forward strand.
CACAATGTCTCGAATAGCAGAGCTTGGACTCTGGGATTTATCAACAGTCGCTCAAATGATTAATCGCTTAAAGAAAAAAGAAATGATTAAGACGAAAAAGAAAAACAAAGATAGAAGGATTTCTTATTGTGAACTTACACCATTAGGCAAAGAAAAAGCAGAAGAATCTAAAGCGCATTCATATAAATTTTTAGACTATCTAAAAGAGCAAGAGGACAAAAATAACGATATAAGCATCATTGAACAGCTACGTGATTTCCAAGTTAAATTTAATCGCCATTTCCACGGTAAGGATTTTGTTGATTGGGTAGATGAAACCGCTAAACAATTACCATAGGCAAGGGATTCCAAGCAGAAAATAGACTGCTTGTTTTTTTATTTCATTTTATATTCCAATTATTGGTATTTGTCGATTCATACAAATTAAGGATAAACTTCAATAAAAATGCTCACCCTACTAGTGAAATGAGGTGAGCTAATCACAATGACAAATATCTTTCAAGGAATAATGGACTCTTTAAAATTAGAAATGGATAATGAACCTGTATCACCTCTTCATGTTGGAGAAGTCATGTCATCTTGGATGTATGTAGCCTTGATGGACGAAGCAAGCATCTATATGCAAGTTGCATTGAACACTACAACAGATGACCAATTATGTACTTTGCTGAAAGTAAGCTCAAAACAATGCGAAGCCCAGTCTCGTCAGCTGAGAGACTTTTTAATAAAGGAAGGAGTCCACCTACCACCAGTATCAGAACCAAGACCAGACTCCAACACAGAAGCTGTTCCATTAGGAGTTAAGTTAACCGATGATGAGATTGCAAATGGGGTATCCATTAAAACAGTTGCTTCCATTATTCACTGCGCTACAAGTGCTTCTCAGTCGATTCGAAACGACTGTGGCATGATGTGGATACATTTCCTAAACGAAAAGCTCACGTTTGGCACATCTCTCAAAAAAGTAATGAGAGAACGTGGCTGGATTAAGGTTCCTCCTTACTACTACCCACCTGGCCGGCCGACATCTTAATTCCAAAAAGGCATCAAATCAAACATGACACAATTCATGAATTGTGTCATGTTTGCCATTCGCGTTTCTTATGAAGTTTCAACTGTTTCTCGAAGTTTCATTTTTGTAAGGATTAATTTAATTTGGAAGTAATCAATCTCGCTAGGAAGAAGATCCTTTATAGGCCTTAACTTTTCATCACCAGATTCCAGTATTTTTTCTATTATTAACTGTTCTTGCTGTTGGGTAACTTCCTTATCCCAATCTATCTCATATCCCGCTTCAGCTGCTAGGATGAGGTGATTCTGAATGGTGACTAAAGAACGATCCCGTTTTTTGGAAATTTCTTTCAAACTCTGACCATCTTTGTATAGCTCATAGCTCTCAATGAATGCAGGTGTTTTTTCTTCACTTTTAGGACTCGTTTCTACCCTACTCATCTTAGACTTTACTTGACCGTTTTCCTCTATATATTCAAGAATAACGGATAGAAAACGTTCTCCATAACGGTCTCTCTTTTGTTCTCCAATTCCCTTTACATGAATGAGTTCTGTCATGTTTCTAGGTTGGTCTTCACAAAGCTCTCTCAATGTCCGATCCGAAAAAATCATGAAAGGAGGAACATTTTCTTCTGTTGAGATTTCCTTGCGAAGCTCTCGTAAACGATTAAACAGGTCTTGATCAACAATTTCAGTTTTCTTTTGGATCCGTTGGACTTTTTTATAGATTTGATTTTCACCTTTTAGGACTGGAACTGACATCTTAGTGAGTGATAGTGTCGGATACTGCCCATCCGTTAGTGCCAAGTACCCTTCTGCCGTCAAGTATTGAATGGTCGAACTAATGTCCTTTTCAGGATATTTGCTTAGCAGACCATAAGTTGTTAGCTTTTGAAAACCTAGCTCTACTATCCTCTTATTTTTTGAACCTTTTAGTACCTGTGAAACCAGTGTAACCCCAAAGCGTTCGTTCATCCTCTTGATGCAGGAGAAAATGATTTGAGCATCTTTTGTAATGTCTACTTTTTCACGATCATCTTTACAGTTCGCACAATTTTCACAAGAAGTGTCGTGATCTGTCTCACCAAAATATTGAAGTAAGTAGGCGTGTAGACATTTCTCTGTATGACAAAAATCAATCATTGTTTGAAGTTTTTTATATTCCTGTTGTTTTCGGTCTGGATTTAGTTGTGTTTGCTCGATCAAATATTTTTGAAGCTGAACGTCCTGTGGAGAAAAAAGCAACGTACATTCAGACATTTCGCCGTCACGTCCAGCCCGTCCTGCTTCTTGATAATAGGATTCAATATTCTTTGGAAGTTGGTAATGGAAGACAAATCGTACATTTGATTTATTAATTCCCATCCCAAAGGCGTTTGTCGCAACCATAATAGGAGACTTGTCATATAGAAACTCTTCTTGCGATCGCTTACGGTCTTCATCACTTAAACCTGCATGGTACTTGGCAACTGGATAGCCAAGTTTTTTTAGGGAATCGTGAATTTTGTCTACATCTTTACGAGTCGAAGCGTAAATAATTCCTGACTTCTCATTATTTTTTTCGAGATAATCTTTTATAACTGAGAATTTTTCTGCACCTTTTTCAACAGTGATGGTTAGGTTATCACGCTTAAAGCCTGTGGCAAATACATCCATTGATTGGATAGACAGAAGTTTAGAAATATCTGTACTGACTTCCTTTGTAGCCGTTGCTGTTAATGCCAGTATAATTGGCTTAGATGTAAGTCGCTGAATGACCTGAGAAAGTGTGCGATAACTCGGTCGAAAGTCGTGACCCCAATGAGAAATACAGTGTGCTTCATCAACTGCGACCATGGATACATGGAGATTTTCGAGTAGGGAACAAAACTGAGGAGATTCAAATCGCTCTGGGGCAATGTAAATCATCTTAAAATCGCCATTTTGTGCTGCCTTTAACCGCTCTTGGACCACGGTGTTTGAGAGAGAACTATTAATAAATGTAGCAGGTATGCCAATCACCTTTAAACTATCAACCTGGTCCTTCATTAAGGAAATTAGAGGAGAAATAACGAGTGTAACACCGTCCATCAATAATGCTGGAATTTGATAACAAACAGATTTACCCCCACCAGTAGGCATCAAAACTAAAGAATTTCTGCCTTGAAGAACATTTCCAATAGCCTCTGCTTGTCCTTTCCGAAACCGATCATAGCCGTAATATTTCTTCAACAAAACTTCTGCTTCTAGTAAAATACCTCATCCCTCCAACATTTAAACAAGTCATTCTATTATAACAGAAATCCATTTGCTTTTGGTGATGGATTTTTCGCGTTAAAGCTGTGAGAAACTGCCCAACAGCTTTAATGCGGAAAATATCAAGAGCTTAAACCAAGCTTATTTCTTTCTTTTTCAATGGCACTTGGATCAATTCTTTCATATAGGGCTGTAATATTGTTTATAGTAGTATTTGATGTTTGTATATACTTCCATGAAGGCTGTTCGTTCATATTTAGATACCCTCTTATTTGTTCTGTTGAGAAAGGTAAAAAGGGTGAAAGTAAATTTGATAGGTTTACAATCACTTGAACACAGGTATATAAGGTATTATGACAATCTATTTCATTCTCTATTGCTGTCACCCAAGGCTTTTGCAGATCAAAGTATTTGTTAGCACCTCGGATTAAGTCGAAAATCAATTCAATTGCAACTTTGCATTCTCCATTTTCAATTTTACTTCCTACAATCTTATATAGCTCGGTGATTCTCGCTTTTAATTTTAAATCCATTGTTCCTTGAGGAATCTTACTATCAAACGATTTCTCGATGAACTTCAGTGTACGATTGACAAAGTTCCCATAGGCACCAAGCAGTTCTCCATTGTGAGAGTGGACAAATTCTCTCCAAGAAAAGTCTGCATCTCTTTTCTCTGGAGCGTTTATGGTGACATAATAACGAATGGAGTCAGGGTGATAGTTTGAGAGTAGGTCTGGCAACCATACGGCATAATTTTTGCTCGTTGAAATTTTCTTACGCTCTAACGTTAAATACTCATTTGATATAATATGACTTGGTAACTTTAGCTTTTCTTTTCCTAATAGGAGCGCAGGCCAAATGATTGTATGAAACGGAATATTGTCTTTACCATGAACATAATAGGCCTTTCCTTCAGGAGCATCTGGATTCCAAAAACCTTCCCAATCCTTGTTCATGGTTTTCCCCCACTCAATGGAAGAGGATAAGTAACCTGATACGGCTTCAATCCAAACGTAGATTTTTTTATCCTCGAATCCCGCTACAGGGACAGAAATGCCGATAGAAAGATCCCTCGAAACAGCCCGGTCATGTAAGCCTTCTTTTAAATAGCGCTCTGTTAGATGAATGGCATTTTCTCTCCAAGTGCCATTTATCTTTGCTTCCTGAAGAAAGGCTTCCAGTTTCGTTTGAAATAATGATAAGGCGAAATAAAAATGCTCAGTATCCTTTACTGTTGGAGATTGACTACACAGTTTACATTTTCGATGTAGCAAATCCAGAGGATCCAAAATACTTGAACAGGTATCACACTGATCTCCTCTAGCCTCGGCGAGACAGTGAGGACATGTGCCTTCAACATATCGATCAGGTAAGAATTGATCGCACTCCTCACAAAACGACTGCTGCACCGTCTTTTTATAAATCAAGTTCTTATCAAGTAAATCTTTAAAAAGCTCCTGAACTACTTGGTGATGAGTCTCCTTATCTGTTCTAGAAAAGAGATCAAACGTAAACCCTAATTGCTCAAAACAATGGACGAACTCCTGGTGATAATAATCCGTTATCGTTGAAACATCCTTCCCTTCCTGTCTTGCACGAATCGCAATAGGTGTTCCGTTACAATCACTACCCGACACATACAAAACCTCCTCACCCTTTTGTCTATAATACCTAGCTACTATATCGCCTGGTAACAAACCTGCAATATGTCCCAAATGCAGCGATCCATTTGCATACGGCCAAGCTCCACCGATAAAAATACTCATTCAGATCTCCTCCTATTTCCCAATTTTTTTAGCACAAAAATACAAAAACCTCGCCCTTTAACAAGAAAGATTCTTGTTAAAGGACGAGGTTGGACGCTCGTGTTACCACCTTTATTTACTAATAGCTCACACTATTAGCCTCAACAGGTACAAAGAAGCTCTCAAAAAGAAACTTCTATACCGTGGCATTTGTAACGGATGCCAACTCCCGTTGCAGCCTACCTCCAGGAAATGTGGAATCGGTGCACAGCTCAGAGACCATTTTCCAACATGTGTTCTTTGCTTCTTTTCAGCTACCGAAGCTCTCTGTAAAAGACACGACCATATTGTACTTTTCTCATCATAGCGTTTTTAACATACTGCCAGAAAGTAAAAGAAGTTTCAAGTCTTTTTCGTATCTAAATTTGAATCTGAACAACACTGTTTAAATAATAATCTAAGCCACTCATAGTTTTTATGTTTCTACAGATAATATGTTTAATTTTATAATAGAGGGGAGCATGAATTTGATCAGACCAATGGCTTTTTTACTACTAATTGTATTCTTTTTTGGACCACAAATCACACTTGCTAATCAAACGTGTGATTTGCCTTGCTTCATTAAATCTTCTGAATGGGAGGTTCAAGTTAAAGAGCTAAGTCCAACTTCATCAAAGAATAGTTCTCTTTGGTTCCGTCTTGAAAATAATACAAAACCCAAAAAAAATGTCACTGTCCGGGCATTCCTTTCAAATCCTTTCCTCACCTATCAAATTCCACTTTTCAATGCAGTAGAAATTTCAGAACTCTCACCGAATACAGATTTTGTTTTCCAACATTATGAAAGGCACCCTTCCTCTAAGCAAATAGAAATCGAACTAACATGGAAATCCTATGACAAGCTCTTAACTGAAACCTTTCTCATTAACATGGGTAAGGACCCTTCCGATTTACCACATTAACATGTTTGGGAGCTCTCCCCCTCACATGCACCTAAGTGGTAAAGCGAATCTCTCAGATTACGTTAGGAATAAGATCTACTTCTATCAATCTGTTTTAATCGTTAGATGTATAGATGTATCTCAAACCTATACACTGGCAACAATGTTAAAGGCTGTTTTCGTAAACATTTCACATAAATCGTATTTTAAAAAAACAATTTTTTAGAAAAGAGCGATGTTAAAAAAGGAGGAGAACATGAATAGTCCACTTTACCAAATTGTTAATGTCATAGAAAACGATAATGTAGTAACTGTAAACTATCTCTGCAAAAACGATCCCATTCCATACTCATTATTTCAATGCTCATTTGAAACGGATGGCACAAATTATTCAATACAAGAAATCCTACAATACTGTTTAAAATCTGAAGATTATCTAGATATACGAGGTCTCTATTCTTCTGATTTGGAACAATCAATTGCCGAAAACTTAAGTAATCAAATCATGCAGTAGTTTCTATCTTAACCATAAGAGAATATTGACCATTACGCAGCAAAGGAGTGGAGGAAAAACCTCCACTCCTTTGCTGTCAACTAAGATAATACTATTTAATACAGGAAGTCCTAAAAGGCCTGCACAGAGTTACTTAATGCGAGGAACAAAACTCCACAACGTTTAAGTAGCAAAGAGCTGCCCCCCCTTTTTTTTGATTATGTTGTTAGATTAGTAACCAACGTATGCTGAACCTACGATTACTAAAAGAATGAACAATACAACGATTAATGCGAAACCACCTGCATAACCTACTCCTCCGCTCATGGTGACACCTCCCCTATGACTCAAAGTTAGACTATTCATCGAAAAAAAATATGTAAGGGCGAATACCCAGTTTCAAACATTTTCGCGAGGAAAACTTACCGATACCTGTTAGCATGCATATGCTTTAGAAGGACTTATAAAAAGGAGAAAAAAGATGAAATACACCTATTCAGATTTACTTGCAATGTTTGGAATTGGGGGGGCACATCCAGGTGGCCTAGCTTTAACAAGAGCTATTTTAAGTGAACTACCATTGAATCAAGATACCTATTTTCTAGAAGTTGGGTGTGGAACAGGGCAAACGACTGCTTATATTATGTCCAATCATCCTTGCAAATTGTTTGCAGTCGATAACCATCCACTAATGATTAGTAAAGCGAAAAAAAGACTGCAATTTGGGCATGAAAAAGTTGAATTGTTAGAGGCCAGTGCCGAGCAACTTCCTTTTAAGGATCAGATGTTTCATTATGTGCTTTCTGAGTCGGTGACTGTGTTTACAAATATAAAGGAATCTGTAAACGAATATTTTAGAATTTTAAAAAATAATGGGGAACTAATTCTAATAGAGATGACGTTAAATCAGCCATTAGATCAAGATGAGGCGAAGGAGTTGATACAGTTTTATAAACTGAATCAACTTAATACTGAAGCAGATTGGATTGATCTCCTAAAAGAAGCTGGATTTAAAGATGTCGTAGCACACACAATTGTCCTTGAAGAACTCCACCGAGAAGACCAGGACTTCACAGAATTTGATATGAGTGAAAATATAGATCATCAATTGTTTCACATACTTGATACTCATGAAAAACTGACACTTCAATACAGTAATAAACTAGGCTTCCGTGTATTTATCTGCAAAAAGCAGTAACTAGTCAAAAGTACAATCCCTAGCTCCCTTCTTATCATAAGTTAATAATGTAATAGGAAAAATTGGTTGTAAAATAGCCAACGTTTGCTTTTGCAAGGAAAGTAGTTTACCTACTTATTAGCTATGAGAAGGAGGTTAAGCAAATGTCTCAAGATATGTATGGAATGTGTTGTCGTTATCAAGGTAAAACGGTCCGCATCAACGAACACAATGGACGTAACCATGTTGGGCTAATTACTAGAGTTAGCCGAGATCGTGTGTTCATCGAGCCTGCTTCACAAAGAGGCGGTTTGGGTGGTTATGGATACGGTTTCTATGGTGGCAGATATGGTGGATATGGTGGTGGATATGGTGGCAGATATGGTGGATATGGCTATGGTGGATATGGTGTTGCACTAGGTGCAATCGCTGGTATCGCATTAGCTGGTCTCTTCTTTTGGTAAATCATTAGAGACTGTCCTCAATTCTATTAAAGCGATGGGGGCATCCCATCGCTTTAATTCATTTACCAATTAATCAGTCTGTTTTTCGTTTAGTATTCCTAGCTTCACTATCAACGGCTGGATTGAAAGACCTTGAATAATTAATGAGAACAACACTACACAGAAAGTAAGCAATAATACATCATCTCTTCCTTCAAAGCCGGGTGGCAGGCTTAAGGCCAAGGCGATCGATAAGCTTCCCTTTAATCCACCCCAATTTAAAATGATTTTATCTTTATTGGATAGATCTTTTAAAAATGCGGTACTTACATATAAGGCGATTGTTCGAGCTATTAGGACTAACAAAATGGCAAGCAAAATAATTCCCCATCTTCCTGATAGATCAATCTGTCTTATTTCTAGTCCAATCATTAAGAAAATAAGTGAATTGGCTATCAGAGTAATTGTATCCCAAAATGAATGAATGTTCGTATGTGTAAGCTCTGACATCCCAACCTTGGCTCCGTAGCTCCCAAACACTAAGCCGCCTGTCACTACTGCAATTACACCTGAAACATGAAAATGTTCTGAAATGAAATAGGATCCGAAAAACAGCAAGGCAGAGAAAGCAATCTCCAATGGATAATCATCATATATACGAATGATTTGTGAGAAGATCCAACCTAAAAGCAATCCAATTATTGTGCCTCCAATAACGAACTTTAGAAACAACAAAACTCCGCTACCTATACCAGCCCAACCCATTTCTATGTAGGTGATCAGGTAAACTGTTGAAATTTGAAAAAGGACAACGGCTATACCATCGTTAAATAAGGACTCACCCTCGATAGTCGTAGCTAATCTAGAAGGTACTCCTAATGTCTTGAAAATGGAAAGAACGCTGATTGGATCAGTTGCACTCATTAAAGCAGCAAAAGTAAAGGCTACCACTAAGGGCAAACCTAGTAAATAGTACCCTCCAAAACCAATTAATATAAACGACAATAGAGTACCACCCAATGCTAGTGCTAACACTGGTTTTCTCCTTTCAAGCAAGTGAGAAAACGGTAATTTAATCGATGCATCACCAAGAAGGATGGGTAAAAATAAAGAGATAATAATTGCTTGAAACACATGTGATTGCGTTATAAATTGCTCAGCTTCTTCAATAATAGCAATTTGAGTCGACCCAAGAAATAATCCTACTAAAACAAGGGCAATAGAATAGGGCTGTTTAATGAGTTTGGCTATTGCTATCACTGTAACTGAAATACCTAATAATAATAAAATTTGAATAAAGACTTCATTAAATTCGTGCATGTGCACCCTCCATCCATACGTTTCCATTTATTATTATAAATGAAAATCATCTATAAAGAAATGGAGGCCATTCATCTTCTTATGGACATTTAGTATGGTCACTTCGTGCAGATCTTCGCTTGTATTATTTAATGCTTAACGGAAAAATATAAAATGAAGTCAATAGAATGCCCAGTAAATATAAAATGGAAATATAGCTAAGAAAAAAATCTAATTACAGACAGCATACATATTTTTTTAAAACCTGCGAATCCTAACATAGTAAAATAAATAATATTCTGGAGGAATACTAATGCAAAAAAATGCAAGAGGCTATGTTCAGGATTCTGTTTCTGCTCTAAGTAATGCAAAAGAAAATTTACAAAATGCTTTAGGGACCGTTGAAAGGGAAACAAATCGAACTGACATTGAGCAAACATTAAAAACAGTTGAAAGTGCATTAGAACAATGTAGCCAAACAGCTAATGTTTTAGAACAAGTATAAAGAAATTAGATCACACACAGGCGAGAGTGTCTGTGTTTTTTTCTGTGCTCAAACCTAATCAAAAGCAACAATATATTAGTTAAGAGCCAAAGTGAAAATGGCATTCACATATTAGTCATATGTGAATGCCATTTTATACTGTTTGAATAACCCAATTAATACTAACGCAATGAGGGTATAAATTCTTCCATCTTGTTTGTCACCAACTGATAAAAGTATTTTTTTGCACTATCAGTACTATTCCCACCGAAAAATCCATTACCCGGACAGGTTTTAACAGAGTGCCCTTCACTGAAAGCAAGGCTGTCATGTAACAGGATTATTCCCATTAGATTTCATGCAATAAATCAGATATGATTTTACAGTAGTATTTGTTAGATCTTCTACATTTAGAACTTGCTTAACAACACACCTATGAAACTCCCCTAAAATAATTTGATACGTTTTGATTGCTTGTTTCGATAGGTTTTGATACTCCCTGTCTTCCTTAAAATCTTGTATAGCAAATTTCAACAACATAAAAAGACCACTAACCTTCTTATTTTTCAAAAGAAGGTTAGTCGTCTTAGTTGTAAGAAAAGTGTCTACCAGTGACCACTTTCTTACTCAGCTTGCAAAACAAAATCATTGTGAAACCCTTGATATATAACGTCTATGACCCGTGAGGGATTCGAACCCACGACCCCTTCCCTGTCAATTCAGAAGGGGTCGTTTCCGCTTATCTCTCAGAATACCCTCAAACCTACTTATATTAGGGGTTTGGGGATATTTCTTGTATTATTTGTATCCCTTTGTTTTCGGGTGTTATTTCGATTATGTGACCAATTTGGTGACCACTTTAATTTAGGATTTTATATGCTTCACCGTAACGTTGGATAGGGTAAACAACTAAAATGTAATAATTAGAGGCAGTCATCTATCTGCCTCTCTACTATGATAAGTCCTTCATATCCTTCTTAAAATTTATGTAGCCGTCTTTACCAGTCCAACCAAGTAACTTTATAATTTCATAAGCCATATTATCCTGTCCAGAATCATAGCTACCGAATTGTATATTGCCAGCTGCTATTAATCCGTCAAAAACAGTTTTAATGTTATTATATATAGTACCTTGATAGTGTATTGCTTGGTTTCTTCCTTCCCATATTACTTTAATAATGTCAATTCCATTAATTTGCCTAAGGTGTTGACTAGTATTGTATATATTGATAATATCGTCTCTTTTGTCTGTACTATGTTTAGAAACTAAGCTATGCTGAACGACTTGCAATATTGTTTGAGAGAATACTACAACTAAACCATATTTACTCATAGCACTTTTATTACTTCGAAGTTCTTTCAGTCTATCTTTAGCTTTTGTAAAATTTTCTTCACTTAACCTAGCTTTATATTGATCTGGATGTTCTTCGTTGTCGTTTTTCATTAATACTGCTTCTCCCAGATAATATTGATACATAGAATCGTTATGAGGGCTTAATAATTGATTTTGTTCCTCTGAGTAGATCATGTTTAATATATTCTTTATTGTTGGGTCAATGTGTTTTAAAAATTTTTCCATTTTTTATACTCCTTACGTATTTTTATAAGCATAATCTCACCAATAAGGCTGCCTTGGCATAATAATTGATAACGGGGAGAGGAGTTGCCCTCTCCTTCTTTATTTATTCAGACTATCAAGGATCACATTTCTCCAAGCTTTTGCATCAACCCCATTTAAATCATCTGTCACAATGAGGCGTTGAGAGAATCCATGTTTATCGTACCATTTCTTTTTCTTTTCCCAATGCTTACGATAGCTTGGAATATTTAACATGCCAAGGTGTTCTATATACCATTCCTCCCCGCTGAAATGAAGAGTAAAGTCTGGTCGATAGAATGTTCCATCATCAGCATATAAAGGGACATCGTATTGGAAAGGAATGTCCTCTTCAAACAAGATGTTAGCAATAATAACTTCATTTTTTGACTGAACCATATGGTCAGAAAGCGTCCTATGTATTTTACCTTCCTCGTACCAATCATCCATATTAAAAAACTCTAATGGTATTGGTTCAAATTCAAAAGTAGATGAGTTGATCTTAATTAGTTCGGATGCTTCTTTTCTGCTCAAACTTAGCAATGGTGATATATCTTCTTCTACAAACAGTGTTGTATGCACTTGGGCCCTTGTAATTCCTGTATAAAAGAGCTCCTTTGAAAGTAAGCGTTTTTTGCTTTTCGGCAGCACAAAGTAGACTCTTTTAAATTCACTTCCTTGTGACTTATGGACCGATATCGCATACGCTAATTCCAAGTTTTCTTCTACTGCCGACTTTGAATCAAAGTTTACTCTGTAATGTTCTTTTCGGTTAAATAGAACTTGGAACTGTTGTAACCGAAAGTTACTCCAGTACCATTTCTTTTTGTCAAACGGGTGCACATGAACAAATCCTAATTCTCCATTAAATACTTGAATCTTTTCATTTGATCTTGTTTGCATGTTATAAGCCCAATATGGGTTCGACTTCGGACGATTTTTATATTGAATCACTTTATCGAAGTAACTAACTCCACCGAGATTCCCTTTATTTGTCTTGTTTGAACCGTTAAAAACATCTTGGATTAACTGATTAATTGATTCCGTACCAAATGCTTCTCCTCTGTAAGGTGAGATGATTTGGAAAGCCTCTGCACTGTGTTTCCCGTCTTCTTGATTAAGTATCTTAAAGTCTTCCCAAATCCGTTCTGGGTCAACTTTTTCTCCTCTTAATTCCTCGATATCACTAATGATTGTTTGGTATATCTTCCGTTTAAGTTCTTCTCCGTCATTCCAGTAAACTACAGATAAATCTTTATCGATTTTTCCACCCTTCTGTACTTTTTGTAGTACATCCTCAGAGTTGATCTCCTTTTCTACATTAAAACCTTCCGTATAGAGGCTGGCAAGCTTTAATGATATACCACCGCTTTCTAGCTGCCTGCAATTTGTTTTAAGCATTCCTATCGATTCAGGAAATTTGCTTTTTAACCAGTGTAAAATATCGGCAAAAGGCTTACCTACTCCTATTGGTGGAAGCTGATTCACGTCACCGACAAATATTAGTCTTTGTACCGTATTCAAATTAATCGCCTTAAACAGTGTAGCTAACAAATTTACATCAATCATAGAAGCCTCATCGATAATATATGTAGTTACATTAGTCTCTACAGTTCCACCGCTTCTCTTAAAGGTCATATTATTATTTAACCAACCACGCTTCGCTAAGAATGAATGAATTGTTTCAGCAGCCTTGTCTGTTCTCTCCCTTAATCGATCAGCAGCTTTTCCTGTTGGAGCTAATAGCTGAAATGTTGTTCCTTCACCGTGTGCTTTCATTATTCCATTGATAATGGATTTAAGAATTGTTGTTTTCCCTGTCCCAGCTTCTCCATGAATAATCGAAATTGGCTGTCTAAATATCTGTCGGCAAATCTCGACTTGCTCATTTAATATATTCTTATATTGGTCTGGAGCTTTTTCAAGAATAGGACTGTTAGGACTGTAAAGCATATTCTCCCAATCATCATCTGTAACTGGATACTTGAGCGTTATCTTAGACCGTGAAAGCAAAGTACGAATAACCTTTTCAATTTGTCTTTCTAGCTCATATACATGTTTACGATATAGATAAATTGACTCGTCCGTCTTTCTTATATATAGGCTTTTTGACAACTCATCTTCATCTACTTCTATATGCCGCAATGTAAAAGAATCCTTTTTATATTCAGGCATATGTGACAGACTTTTGTTCAACTTGTTTAAAATCTGTTTCGCATCCAAGAATGCATGCTGGTTAAATTGTTTTAGTATTTCACAGCAAAGTGCTTTTAATCTTCTCGGGTCATCAGTGTCCAGCATACTCTCTTCCCCTAAATCAGGGGACGGATAAACACCATGGTCAATCTTATAAAATGTTATTCTATCATCCATGTCATCTCCGATATACTCTTCGTTCAGTAAATATGGATTTTCAATTACTTCACTTAAAGATGAATATATTCCAGACTCATCTCTATTCTCACTAACAATTCTTTCAATCTGCTCTTTTGACAGATCGAAACGTGGAAGAACGTCTTTAAGTATAATCCGCTCTTCGTCTTCTTTGATTTTCCAATGTCTTTGTATTTTTTTCAATTCTGTTTTATCAATATTTAATGACGACGGCGTCTCAACTTTTCCTTCAAGCATGCCAAAAAGCGTTTCTTTGATCTCTCTGATATCGGTTTTTGCGACTTGTGTTTTTATATATGGAATTGCTTTTGAAAAATTAATGTAGTTCATAACTGCTGGTAATCCAGGCAGCAAACCTCGGTGTTCCCATAGCTCATTAATTAAACTACTTAACCAGTTTATTCTTTGATTCCAGTCTTCAGTTGTATCGCCAAGCTCTTTAAGCGTATGGGCAATATCTAAAAAGCGTTCAATTAGACCTAACGCTTCGTCATCACTAAATTTCCGTGTACCATATTTAAAGTTCCGTTGATTTTCAGGAATAAAAGCTAACTTTGAAAGAATTTCTTCATTATCCATATAACAGTGATAAGGAATTCTCATACCTTCTTCGGCATAATTAGATTGAATAACACGGCCCCATACAAATCCTCCGAATCTATTTAGACTTTCTTCACTTTGGTTTTCATAGGTCATTTCTTCTCCAATTTTCTTTA
>NZ_JBMERO010000009.1:0-143081 GCF_049310945.1 Bacillus sp. DJP31
TTATTCATTATTAATCATTAATAAAAAATGTTGTAAAAAATTTACCAGTATCTTTTAAAGTAAATTCACTTTCTTTTTCAAAAGTATCTACTTTATATATTTGTATTTTAATACCATCAGATGTAATGAATTTATGATCCTTTACATATGATGCATCATTCTTAAATTCTGTTGTGAATTCTTGTACTTCTTTTGTTTTCAAATTATATTTAGCTACTTTATTATCTAATTGATCTCTTTGATTATTATCTTGAACAATATAAAGGAAATCATCTTCATGGTGGATATAAAACAAATTTTCAAAAGGCATGATTATTTTTTCTATTTTTTTACTTTTTATATTTATTTTTAATAATTCATTAGATCTAGTATCTAATCCATTAGATGATTTAAGAATATATAAATCATCATTAATAATTTCCATGTCATTAGAATAGGATATATCATCTACTATAATTGTGTCTTTTATAGATAAATCTTCTTTATCAATAATATAGACGTATCCAGTACTAATTTCTTGATTATCAAAATTACTACTAAATAAATATAAATTGTTTTTATAATTAATTATATGATCGGTTGCTCCATCAAATTCTATATAATTTATTTCTTCCTTTGTTTCAATATTAATTTTAACTAATGCAGTACCTTGAGGACCACTATCGGCCATGTAAGCAAATCCTTTATCCACTGCGAAAGTAGTTGGTCCAATTTTTCGATCATTTTCTATTTTTTTGAATTTCATTGTATGTTTATCTAATTCTAGAATATGTTCATTCGCAAAATTTCCATTAGTTGGATCAGTTACGTATACTTTATCACCAACTGTTATCGGATGTTCCATAAAAGATCCAAGTATTACACCATTATATTTTGTTTTATGTTTTGAAATATAATTACCGTTTACATCATATAAGACTACTTCTGATGGTTCATCATCATATTCCGTATTTATAATTCCATATTTAAAAGGATCTATTTTATCTTTTGTTAAAATAGAACAACCTTGTAAAAAAATAATCGTAGATAGCAAACAGATGCCTAAGCACATGTTTGTTTTTGATAATTTTTTCATGTTAAATACCTTTAGTATAAATAGTGTAAGTCTTTTCAGATTGTATTAAATCCATTGGTGAAACAATTCCACCAGCTTGATTTAAATTTAAACCTGCTACATATTTATATGCTTCATATACCAATTGAGAACAATAAAAATTTGTTGTTGTTTCTGTAGCAAGAAAATCCCAATTATAAGATTTTCCGGTATGAGAGCTCGCTCTATTCGCGGCATTTGCATCTTGTGTTATTGATGTTCCAGATGTTGTAGCAGCATAAACTTTGATATATCTACTATTCCAAGTATTATTATGGTATTGAACTCCATCTCCTGTAAATGATTCAACCGTTCTCGTAGAACTATAGATAATTCCTGCATGCCCTACTAAAGTACCAGTAGACGAGAGAGGAGTTACTAGAATTACTCCTTTTCTAGTTGGATAGGTTCCACCAGTTGCAGTTACACTGCTTGTTGAAAGTCCAGTTTTTACACTGCTTGTTGAAAGTCCTTTATCTTGTTTGATTACTTCTGAACGATTTTCTTGAATTTCTTTTTCAATTTGTTCAAATCCATCAATTTGTTCTTGCATAATTTCTTGATCTGTTTTTTCTGTACTGCTAGCACTAGTTAAACTTGGAAAAACACCGCCAAATATAACACTTGCCAATATTGCTACTAATAAAAATTTCTTTTTCATTTCCATTCCCCTTTATCTTTTTTTGCATGCACTTTTATTGTAAAGGAAAAAAATTGAAATAGAACTATTAATTTGGAAAACTACTATTAATTTGGAAAACTACTTCTTTTTATTATTGAAACATCATTTTCTGTATCAGTATCAGTAGGAATAGATTGAGCAATACCTCGATAGAAAGGCAGGCGAAAAAAATGACTGAATTTTCTCGGTTTTTTGGCGGTACCACGGATGACATAAGAGAATACAATCAAATTGAATTCTCTTATCCTCTTATGTCATGGAACGTTTTAGTTCAAATGGAACATTCCCTGATGAACCTCTCTTAGTAACAGAAAGTATTACAGCTTTGCTTAATGTTACATTAACGAAAGGCAAAAGATTTAAAAACGGTTATTTTTATCATAAAGATGCAAATCTGGTAATTCCCATTGACTGATTCCCTCATCGTTTAATTCAAGAATCTTTCGATAATAAATCACAAAAAAAACCTCCTACATAAAAAATGTCACACTAGAGGGTGAGCTCATTAATTATATAGAAAGGAGATTGGTAAACTCTCTGGCACTTACTGGTACATTCATTGTCACTCGGTGGTAAGAACTATGTCACTATTGGTACATTTGATTGGCCGTAATCATCATTTCGATAAAAAGGTCAATAATTCCTTTAAAAATATGTTTTTCATTGAGGAGGAATTAAATTGTTATTATCGAAAGCATGGGAAAAATATGAATCTGATAAAAGGATTGAGGGGTTTTCTCCTCATACATTAAAAGCCTACCGACTTCAAGCGACACTTCTTAATCGCTATTTTAATGACATGGAGATTGGTACCCTTACAACAGATCAATTAAAACAATATCTATCTGAATCTAGCGAGCATCTAAAGCCGTCCAGCCTTGCTCATCCGATTCGTTTTATGAAGTCATTGTTTCGATGGACACATGAAGAAGGACATATTCCTAGAAATCCAGCTGCAAATATTAATAACAAAAGTAGGTAAACGTATTCCAAAATTTTTAACCGAAAGGGAAATTGAGCATTTACGAGAATCTTGTTTAACATCAATAGAGAAGGCTTTATTCGAAATCATGTTCTCAACAGGGTGCCGTATAGGAGAAATTGTTTCCCTGGATAAAAACTGTATCAATTGGTCAGAGCGCTCTGCCATTGTCCGAGGTAAAGGAGATAAGGAGAGAGAAGTGTATTTTAATATTCTGTGTGACATTTGGTTAAAACGATACATAAATAGTAGAACAGATAAAGACCCTGCAATCTTTGTCACAGAACGATTTCCTCATCGTATGAGTATCCCACAAATGAGGTATGTCATAAAACGTATATCCAGTCGTGCAGGTATTGATAAAGAAATCCATCCCCACCAACTAAGGCACACTTACGCCACACATTTATTGAACAATGGTGCACCACTTGAAGTGATCCAGAGTTTAATGGGGCATGAGAAATATTAGAATCCACCTGTTGTAAATAATTGTCGTACAGTTCACCTATTTACTATCTATGGATAATTTCATTAGATGGCTAACTACCAATTATTCCGGAGAGCCGAAAGGATAGATATTATAAAAAGGATCCAATCCCATTGGAATTGGAAAAATCATACTTTAACTTTATCCTGATTATACGAAACGACATTTCCCTTTTTATTTCTTAAGCGCCTAAGTTCTAAATCCATACCATTTAGTTTTTTAACAAGCTCTACACGTTCCGAGGCCATTAACTCATTTTTTTCGGCTAGTCGATTAACCTCATCTTGCAAGTGTTCATTATGGACTTTCAAATTATTAAATTCTATTTGGTCTATTATGAAATTATCAAGAGCAGCTTCAAGTTCTGACATTCGCTCCTGTGTCTTTCCTTGTTTGTTTTTGGAAAATAGGTCTTTCTTTTCAATGTCTTCAATGCGCTTTTCAATATATAAACGCAATGTATTCGGATTATTATAGACTGTACTTTTTGAAATATTTATCTCCTTACATACCCCTCGAATATTGAGATTTATCGACTTAATTTCTTCAAGCGTTCTATTGATCCGTACTTCGGTTTGGAGAAAATATTGTTCAATCGTAATAAACTGCTCTTGAGTCGTTTCCTTATAAAGATTTAAATCGTTTAAATCAAATTGCTTTAGACGTTGCTGAGTTGCAGCAATAAGCTCTTTCTGCTCCATTCTTGCACTTCCTTTTCAATATCTCTAATCCTCCCGATAATTTCCACCAAATTAGGGTATTTGTTATAAATGCCTTCAACTCCAAATTCATCAATTTCGCTTATAAGTAACATTAACTCTGGTTTCAACTTTCGCTCAATATACTTTTTTATACCTTTTAATTCTCTTTCAAATTCATTACGGTATTTCGGATTTTTTTTATACAAGTTTTCATTATATGCAATGATGCTTGCTTTTTCTTGAAATCTATTAATCGAATAGGGTAAATCATCTAGCGAATGAATCTGAACACCGAGATAATAAGCATCATTAATACTTGATATATATTCATTTCGTTCGCAAAGTTTATTGAAGGACTTCGCACATATACCTAGTTCCGTATCCGCAATCGGGTTATCAGTTCTTGATAGTCTTGCTACGATCTCATTTATATCTGTGAAAATATTAAGTTTATTCTTTTTCAAGAACTTATTTATCTGGTCATAAATTTCTTGATATTGTTCAGATTGAAGTTCGTCCCTTATATATTTTTCAGAGGATTCGTTTACATCAGTGATAAGTATCGAACCGTCCTTGATGCTCTCTTCTGCAACGTTTCGACAGCATTTACCTCTAATTTTCCCATATCTTTAAGTCGAATATAATGTTGGGTCATTGCTTCAGATAAATGATTCATATGTTGGCGAATGAAATCTAGATTATATCCCTTATTGTAAAGAATCGATGCTAGTACGACTCTATATTGATGGAAAGTAACGTAGTATACATATTTATCCATTTCGTCATCTGGAATATACTTTGCAGATGGGAGATTTCGCTTTCTTGTTACAGAATATTGACTTTCCTCGTGGTCGATAATTTTATCGAGCTGTAATTCATTTTGATGACGATAAAAGAATTCTATTAGACGATAACGTAATAAAGTTTTTGATACTCCGGTCCCATCTTCTTTAATATATAAGTATTGTGACCTTCTTTTTTCTCTGAAAATTCCAGTAAGAGTTTTATAAGCCAATAGTGCGTTTTCAGTAATAAAGCTTCTAGTCCATTCCCAATCTTTTTCTTTTACTGTCTTGTATGTCTTAAAGTTCAAATAATTTTTCGCCGCCTGATACTTTTGTGTAATATTGAATTACACAAGTTCGCTCAAATTTCTCTAAAACACAATCTCTTTCTAACGCTAATATTTCCCCTGAGCGAAGTTTGGTAGTCGCAGACAAAATGAAAATTATATAACAAAGTTCTTCAGTAATACCACGTGTTCTTAGTTCTTGGAACTTTCCAGAAAATAAATCTATATCATGTTTAGTCATAGGATGACCACCATTGTAATCTTGTGGTTTTTTAATGAGAGAATCTATTAACAATTGTGGAATTTGATATTTATCTTTATAAAATTTCAAATAACTCTTACAACGCTTGATATAATGATTTCTTGTAGATGTTAATTTACTACTAATATAGAAACTCCATTGTTCCAACAAATCCGCATCAACATATTTATTTCCATAAATTTTGTTTAATTGTTTATAGTTAGAGATAAAATTCAGAAATTCTATAATTATATAAATATTGTTTGCAACCGTGCTTACCGCCATGTTAGATTGTTCCCAAATGTAATGCTTTGAGCCTCACTAAAATAAAACCCTAAAAGCAAGTTCTTTATTTCGTCATTATAAATAATGTTTAAGTTAAGTATGATAGGATACCTTTTATCATCACCTGGAATAAAATGTAGTTGATTAAATGAACTCTCAAGAGGGAAGTTGGTACCGATTCTATCCAACAGATACTCGCTCAGAAAAGCGTTCATTTTTGAGGACTTTCGTTCTTGCCAAATTAGGAAATTTTTATTTTCCTTAATTTCAGTTATGCCTTTAGTATCCAAAGGTTTATTTTCTGATATGTAATGATAAAAGTCCGCCAACATTTTTCTTGCCACTTTTTGAATTTGCTTCAGGTCCCATTTTTCCTGGTCTTCCCAACTTTGAATACGAATTCGCTTCATACTTTGACAATACTGATCCCAAGAGATGAGTTCAATTCAATAGTATAGTTCCCAAATATTGTTACAATGAACTCCTTAAAAAATTTTTGAATTTTATAACGGTCATTCGGATTAAAAGTTTTTTGTATATAATCCTCCTCAAAAAAATTCAAAAATAAAGACTTAAAATCATCATCTTTCAGGTGGGATTGTATGTGGTGTTTGAATTTTGTTACTACTCTACTGTTTAGTTTAGCATCCTTAGGCCGTGTCATAGATTTAAACCTCTCTTGGTAAGTTCGTTTTGCTTGACCAGGTAGTTTCAGATCCAAAAGATGCTTATATTCGTCTAAAATTAGTTTTACTTCGTTTGGGACTTTAACTTCTCCTGGTGCTTGGTGCATGATTTTCCTCCTTAAATTTCTTGCATGTTTCTTGAATTACTTCTATATATAAGAGGAATTACCTTTATCATAATTTTTTCAAGAGTAAGAGACTCTCGAGCTTTTGAACTGAGAGTCTCTTTTTTGTCAAACATTTTATAAAAGCTTATGCTTTTCTTTTAAGCTAGTTGGTGCACCTTTAACCAGTCTATCTAAAAAAAATCCAGCCACAATCACATCGTCAATAACACCTATTCCCGCTAGAAAATCTGGTAGTAGATCGAATGGAAAGAGAATATATCCTGTTATTAGAAGTACATACAAAAGTTTATTTTTCAACTTCACTTCATTTGTTAAAAAATAATCACCTAAAAAGGGAATAAATCTCCAAAATTTGAAAATAAATTGCAGTCTACTTAGAACTTTAAACATCCCTTCCAACAACTCCCTTTTAAAGCTATGAAGCTGGCAAAACAATAATCACATCCTGATCCATACTTTTTACCCCTTCTTGGAAAATCATTCTTGTTTGAAAGCGGTAAGAAAGGCTTGCACAAGATGCCTCAAGAGTTGGAGGAATAAAGAATGTGAATGGAATGTTTGAAGTTTCCTCCGAGTTGATTAGTTTTGCCGTTAATATGATCATAGAATCTACTACTTCTTCGCTACCCGTTTTTATACTAGTTTTAACTAAATCACATTCAATTCTCTTGATTTGTTGTTCTATGGTACCGCCGTTTATGTTAAATGTGCCCGTCATACTATCACCAGGTCGCACATTTTCTTTCTCTAGAACTAAGTCAACTCTTGCTGACCCGATACCAATTAAGGACATATATCTTCTCAATAACATTTATAGTCTCCCCTTGTAATTAATTAACAATCTCAGAAACTATCTATTATCCCCATTTAGGAGACCACCAAGACCACCCAAAACGCTTCCTTCTCCAACGGAACGGCCTCCGTTTTTAGGAGAACTTGCATAGATTCGATCAGCTAGTCTACTAAATGGTAAGGACTGAATCCATACTGTACCTGGCCCTCGAACTGTGGCAAAAAATAATCCTTCTCCACCGAAAAAAGCTGTTTTCACTTTCCCTACAAACTCGATATCATAGTCGACATTCTTTGTCATCCCAACTAAGCAACCTGTATCCACTCGGAGCTTTTCACCAGGCTGAAGGTCACGACGGTAGATCGTACCTCCTGCATGTAAGAAGGCAAGTCCGTCACCCTCAAGCTTTTGCATGATGAATCCTTCTCCTCCGAAAAATCCTGTCCCCAGTTTCTTTTGAAAATCAATACCGATAGAAACTCCTTTTGCTGCACATAGAAAGGCATCCTTTTGACAAATCACTTTTCCACCAAGCTCGGATAGGTCAATCGGAATGATTTTACCTGGATATGGTGCAGCAAAGGAAACACGTCTTTTTCCACTCCCTTTATTTGAAAAAACGGTCATAAATAAACTTTCGCCTGTTATAACACGTTTCCCTGCTCCCACTAGCTTTCCAAAGAGTCCCTTTCCTTGGTTTGCATCTGAACCATCACCAAAAATGGTTTCCATTTCGATACCATCTTCCATCATCATCATCCCGCCAGCCTCAGCAATAGCACTTTCGCCTGGATCTAATTCAATTTCAACAAATTGCATATCATCTCCGTGAAGCTTATATTCTATTTCATGCGAGTTTTTCATTATACTACCTTCTTTCTGTTCATATTTTTTATCTACTATTTACTACGATTTAAGTAAGCAATGAGTTTCAGTTTTTAATCATTTTTTTTGAGGAAGATAAAGCATGATAGTGAAAACTCTCAATGAACACTTCGCATAAAAACACATAATACTAGGAAATTTGGTAATAGTAAGCAGCATAAACTACTATAAGCAGGTGAATCCTTCCATGCGTCGTTCTACATTTTTTTTATGGGCTATGATATGTGTATCTTGGTTGTTCTTTCCACTAGTAGGCAAGAAATCTTTTAAAAAGTTCACTCCATCTGTTGTTTTTATTCAAATGATTATTTATTTCGAAAGCTATATTGCAAAGAAAAGAAATTGGTGGGTTATTCTCAAGAAAGTTATTCCGATGTTACCTGGTGAAACATCGCTTATTTTCGGGCCATTTCTCACAGGCTCGCTTCTCATTCTTAAATTAACGTACGGTAAGTTCTGGCTGTATATGTTGTTAAATCTAGTATCAGGTTCTTTTTTTGCTTATCCTTTTTATTTTTTCGCCAAAAAAATAGGAATTATGAAACTAGAAAAATTAAAGAAATATCAATTACTTTTACTTTTTTTGAATAAAGCATTAATTATGTATGGTTTTCAGTATTTTGTTGTAGATAAAGGACTTCGAAAGTAGTTTAAAAATTTGGATTCGCAAAAAATCATCTACCTTTACCCCATTTTCCTAGTTCCATTTTGGTGTATTTTGCTATATTGTTAACATAGTAGAAATTTCCGAGGTGGGATATCATGAAAAAAGAAATCATTAAATCCATTAGGATACACTATAAAATGAACCAACGAGAATTTGCGAAGGCGGTCAATTGTAGCTATTCCTTAATTGCACTAGTTGAACTCGGAAAGAGACGAGTTACTTCCAACCTAGAGAATAAAGTGAAAGAAAAATTTCATTTAAATGATGATCAAATTTCCTATATAGCATTTATTGTTGAAGAATTCGGAAAAGGCATGAATCCGTTTATGTAGGTATATGGCTTCAAAAAAAATGCAAAGAGCTAGGCGTATTAGCCCAGCTCTTACCAATCTTGAGTACGTTCAAGTAATAAATCAATATCGATCTTAAACAACAATAAACAAAACTTTTCATCTTCTTCGAAATGCACGGTAGCCTCTAGTAGTTTATCAATATCCCGACTCGATACGAACATTTACATCCTCCTAAAGGGAAAGTCCTCTATACTATACCTTTCGAATTTCCCTTACTAATTCTGGGGGTAGAACTAAAAAAACACGGGGTATGTTCTTTTGATTTTTTTAGAAGCCAGAATAGTAGTATTCTTTTATTTCAGAACTTTAATTTTGAATAACCCTATTTTTTCGTGATAAACACTCACAAACTATGCGTAGAGATTCTAGTTAAGGTGAAAGAAAATAGATAGTCAAAACGGTTATTAAAACTCTGGTAAAAAAGGGTGAGAATCCAATGGTTGAATTGAAACTCAGAAATATAATGAAGCAGCTTAAAAGTAAAGATCCTTCTAAGCGCTATGAAGCACTTGATAAACTTAATGAATATAAGCTAAAAGAGGGTCTAGAGATTCAGATTGATCTACTAAAAGATATGGCTACATTAGCAGCTAGTAATTTTCCTGACTCTGTTGATACTTGGGACAATCCTTCTTATTATCTAGTCGATTTCCTTTCTGATTTTCCAATGGAAGAGATTGTTAAGGCTATTCTTACACAATTTGACGGTTTTCACTTACACGCAAAAGAAAGAGCGCTCGTATTCCTACTTTCAACTGAAGATGAGCGTATATTTTTCGAGCTAATTGAAAAAATTGATCAACTAGTTAAAAATGAAGAAATCATCTTTCCTGTTCATCAATTAGCCCCATTTCCTGTTTTGGTTAAAGGAATACTTGAGAAGAATTTGGATTTATTCCACTCTGATCATTATAAATATATGTTTTATGATTTGTTACTAGCTTTAAATTCTTCTAGTTTAGAGACAGGCTTTCAAAAAACTAGACTTCTCCCTATCTTGCTTCAGGATTACAAGATTGTTAAAGAATCCTACTTAGCATATAACGAAGAATATAGAGTAGATTACGTTTATAAATCATGGAAAGATAGTTATTTTATGATCCGGAATCAAATGAGAAAATTACTAAACTTAATGGAGTATTACTTCACGCCTGAAACAGAAAAAGAACTACTCGAGGCCCTCTACTTCAACGACTCATTAATTATGACAGAAGCACTACTTGTTTGTGTTGCCAAAAACATACCTATTGATCCAATTCTTTTACATGCTTCTGCTACCTCTATTGAAAGTGCAGAATTTCTCTATTGGGATTTGCACCGAAACAATAAAGAGCATCTTTTCCCAATAATGGAAGGTAAGCAAATGCTTCTTGCAAAAGGACATTTATTTTCATATATTACGAATCTTCAGGTTGAAGAAGATGAGAATGATAAATTCCCAGAGGATATCAATGTTGTCGATCATCTTGAAACTGAAAATACGTATGGTCAGCCTGTTCGGTATTATTTACTGAGTTTTAAGGAATCTGAATGTACCTACATGGCCTGGGTTGGTGGCTTTGAATTGGAGGACGGTGACGACTCAGTACACATGTGGGACGGGACCTACACTGAGTTTATTGAGTTTGACTCCGCTACTATTGAACAACATAAGGAGAAATTTTTCGAGGATCGTGAGCAAGCAAGGCAGAATTATGATAGCTATGTTCATTATGCAAGCTCTCCTAAGCTAAGTAAATGGCTCTGGTTTTTCTATGCCATACTTATTACACAATGGCTTAAAGCTTTCACAGAAGGCTTAGCAATAGAAAATTTTGTTTTCCCTATCATTTTAGTAAGTATTGCTGGTACGATAACCATCCTCCAATTAAGGAAAAATAAAACAAGCAAAGTATCTATAGTCGGTCAAAATTTAGTGTTTGCTAGAGGGAAGAATGAAAAAAAAGTACCGCTATCTGAAATCAGAAAAATAGAATATAACAAAAAACATGTTTCGGTTCATGATAAGCGAAACGAGCTTGTTTTACAGTTCCCAATAGCATGGGTTCATTACGGTCAGTTTCATTATCATATGAGAGAGCATACTAGCCATTTAAAGGATGCACCGTTTATTGAAGAATAAGAATGGACATAGAAAAAACGGATGAGCCATCTTCCGTTTTTTTCAATGCCTAGGTGCCCACAAGATAATAGATACGCCAATCAAACAAATGCTCGCTCCAAGGAAATCATAAAAATCTGGTGTTTTCTTATCCATTCCCCATCCCCATAAAACGGCTAAAACGATAAATACTCCTCCATAAGCCGCATAAACCTTTCCAAACGAAGGAAAGCTTTGCAATGTAGGAATAATTCCATAGGAGACCAAGATCACACTTCCGACAATTCCGTACCACAAAGGTTTTCCTTCTTTGATCCATAACCAGATGAGATAACCCCCACCAATTTCTGACAGTCCAGCAAGTATAAAGAGCATAATGGCAAAGAAAATTTAGATCACTCTCCAAAAAACATAATTAGTCTTTTTAAGTTCCTACTTTTCTCAGGTATTAACTACTCTATGGAATTCATCTTTTTTAATACAATGCTTAGAATATCCGCTCCTGTTAAAATTTGTTCTCCTCCTCCTTGTGCCATCGACTCACTGCCTCCACCTTTTCCATTAATAAGAGGAAGTACCTCTGCCATGAGGTGCTTCATATTGATGTTTGCAGATTCACCTCGTGAGAATACCATCTGAATACTCCCAGCATTCTCTGTCACTAGGAAAACGAAGACCTCTCCTGCCTCCCTTACTATGTAGCGTGCTATTTTTTGGAGTTCCTGAATGGTTCTATTTTCGTAGACTCTACTAACGTTGTTATCTAATCTATGTACTAGCATATCCCGAGCTTCGAATTGAAGAAGTTTATCGCTAGTTTGCTCTAATGCTCTTTCAAGCTCTGCATTTCGCTCCAATATACGTTTAATTGTCATGGATACATCTTCCTCAGGGGCACTTATAAGATTGCTTACTTCTTTAATCACTTTATTCTTCTGTTGAAACTGGACTAACACACGGTTTCCGCATATAAATCGCACACGAACTTTCTTTTTTTGTCGTTCATAATCCAGTATTTTGATGGCAAAAACAGCACCAGTTGAATCAGGGTGAATCCCACCGCAACCGTTGTAATCAAAATTAGAAATGATTACTAGTCGGATACCTTCCGTCACAGTAGGCTGTTTTCTAAGAGGATATTGGCAGATTTTTTCACTAGTCACCCACTTCGTTTCAATGGGATGATTTTCAGAAATAATTTGATTTGCTAACGTTTCAGCTCTCTGGATTTCTTCCTCGCTTAACTGTTCTATTTCCAGATCAATCGTCAACTTTTCTTTCCCCAAATGAAAGCTTATCGTTTCATATCCAAATAGTTCAGAAAAAGCTGCCGAGAGAATATGCTGACCTGCATGCTGTTGCATATGATCAAAACGTCTGTCCCAATCAATGACACCTTCAATATTTTGATTCTCAAGGGGTTGCTCAACATAGTGGCGAATTTCCCCCTCTATCTCTTCAACATTTAGCACGGTTTGGTCGTTTAGTGTACCTTTATCAAATGGCTGTCCCCCTCCGGTTGGATAGAAGGCGGTTTCTTGTAAAATCACATACCAGTTTCCCGCTTCATCTTTTTGTTGTTGCGATACTTCAGTTGTAAATGATTGTTTGTAAGCATCTTGGTAAAATAATTTAGTAGTCATAATTAACTCATCTCCTTCATTAATTACTGTTAGAGGGTGTTCAAAAAGTCCGGCAAAAATAGCTTCAAATTTCTTCGTCAGCTCGTCTCTCCGCTCCTCACGTATACAAAACATACGCTCCGGTGCTCAAGACTTCGCTTCCTCGAACTTCTTTGCTCTTTTTGTCCTCCTTTTTGAACAGACTCTGTTACTAGTTCTTTTCTCTATTATTTAGTCATTTCCTTTAAAAAACATTACATAACAACTAAATATAAATAAAAGACACCTGATTCATCAGGTGCCTTTCTACAAAACTATTAATCATCGCTGTCATTGTCATCTTCATCGTCGTCTTCTTCGTCTTCTTCGTATTCATCATTGTCATCGTCTTTACCTTTTTTATTCTTTTCACGCTTTTGTTCCTCTGCCTTTTTATCAGTCTCACGTTTT
This sequence comes from Bacillus sp. DJP31, assembly GCF_049310945.1. Taxonomy (NCBI): domain Bacteria; kingdom Bacillati; phylum Bacillota; class Bacilli; order Caryophanales; family Bacillaceae; genus Bacillus; species Bacillus sp. DJP31. The sequence continues at coordinate 13,229 of NZ_JBMERO010000009.1, forward strand.
TGTTCTGCTGCTTTTTTTGCTTCTTTTTGTTTCTTTTCAGCTTGTTTTTTCATTTCTTCCTGTTGCTTCTTCAGTTCTTCTTGTTTTTTCTCTTCCGCTTTTTTTGCCATTTCGCGCTTTTGCTCTTCAGCCTTCTTTGCTGCTTCATTTTTATCTTCATTTACTTTGGTTGTCGCTTCAGCAACGTTCTCTTCTATTTCTTCAAGCTCTTCTTCTACATCTTCCTCAATCTCAGCTTTCTCTTCATCAAGTTCTTCTTTAAGCTCTTCTATTTCTTCATTTGCCTCTTCACCGGAAATGTCTCCGCCAGAGAGCTTATCCTCAATTTTTTTGATTTCCTTTTCGAATTTCACTATGGCCTTATCACGTTTTCCTAGTTTTTTCCCTAGTTTTTCAAAAGACTTTTGAATATTTTTCATCAATGCCTTCTGAGCATTTGGGTTTTCTACTTTTGCCAATGCCAACAGCAATGCATCAACGTTCGCAGCAAGCTTACCTTGAACTAAGTTAACCTCTGGCAATTGCACTTCTCCTGGGGCTTCCACAGTTCCAGTCGTTTCTCCAGTTGTATTTTCTTTAGTTCCTTCAACAACTGACTCTTCACCAGTTTCTATTTCCGGTTCACCTAGCTGATCCCCAGCCTGGTCTTGTGTGTCAATTGCCACTTGCAAAAGGGTAGCAGCTTCTTCCGTTTTTCCAGCATTCATTAATGAATTTGCTTCAGAAATGCGTTCCGCAGCAAACTCTGCTAAAAGCTTTGCTTTCTTATAATCATCAAACGTAACGGCTAATCGAATCTTTTCAGTCATCATTTTAACAAAATAGAAAAAGTCCCCTGGAACTAAAGTTGAAGTTGTCTCTTCTTCTTTAGATTCATTTTCTTCAAGAACTGTATCGTCATCGTTAGTTTCAGCTAGTACAGTATCTTCAGTAGTACCCTCTGTTACTGGTAGTTCAGTAGTAACCTCAGTTTCTGAATCTGTTACAGTTGTAGTATCAGTTGCCTCTGTTGATGGTCCTATTTGAACCACAGGTAGTTCTGCCCCAGTCGTTACGTTAGCAAATACATGACCTGTCTCAACCGTTAAAGCAAGCGTTGTAACGAGTATGCTGCTTGTTAATACACTGACAATTTTGCTTGTTAGTTTCATTTTATATTCTCCCTTTTTTATATTCTTTCTTCCCTGCAATAGACTTCGACAGGTTTTTTAGGTATATGTCCTCGATTCTTTAAAATATGAAAATATTTTTCTACCTGGAGGTATGAATGAAACTATCGAATTATTTTTTCTTCAATTGTGAGTGTATGCTGTTACACTCGGAATTGCAGCCATTGTCAGCATTTTCATGGTTGCCATACGTGATGATAAAAGAGGCGTTCATGATTTCATTGTTGCAACTTATGTAACAAGAGATTGATGATAAAAGAACCCACACATTTTTAGTGAGGGCTCTCTTCGTTTTATGTATTTAAATCTCGCTTATTTTCCTGTTTTTTAATCCAATGTCTAATGCCCTTTCCAGCAAAAGGCTCATCATAGAATCTTGGTATAACATGAAGATGTGAGTGAAAAACGGACTGCCCACCTGCTTTACCTGTATTCCATCCGATACTGTATCCATCAGGACTGAATGTTTCATCCAATAGCTCTCTTGCCCTTTGTAATAAATTCCATGTGTCCTCCCACTCTTCTTTTGAGAGTTCAAAAACATTCTCTTTATGCTTTTTCGGTATAATTAATCCACTTCCTACTAAAACATCTTGCTCACTTTCCTTCCTTAAAAAATAGCATGTCTCATTTTCTAAGGAAATCTCCATATCATGATCTTCTATTACATTACAAAATAGACAATCTGCTTTATTTGTCAAAAGAATTCCCCCTTTACGTATTCCTTCTCCTTTCACATCCAAAATCCTCTACATTTTTACAAAACAAAAGGAAACGTTTAAGATAAAGAACGTTTCCTCATGTAATCGGAACCTTAAAGTACCATAGTAGGAAGGCTATTAGCCCGATAGAAAGAATGTACGTTAGTATTGGTTTACTCTGGTGAAGGCGGAGCATACCGTACATATTTAAGTAGAAAGGAATCTCCATCCAAGTCTGATATCCATTATGAAGAATCAGCCTGTCTGCTAGTAAAAAAAGTGCTTCAACCAATAAGGATTTTCCTACCCATTTTGTGATATACCCAGCTTGGACTAATTTACGAAGTCCATATGGGTAACTTGTGAGAAATAAGAGAGTAATTGCAGGGAGCGTAATAAATGTATGGAGCAATTCAGCAAAAACATGAGATTTTGGTAGAAAGTCTGGCTTGTATTCCCACAAGAGATAATCTTTACAAAGAACATTATAAAGCAAATTACTGGTAATCACATAATAGATGGTGAGACTATATTTACCTATGTCTTTATAGGCTTTTGTCACCCATATAATGACGATTAATGAGAGAGCTAACAGAAGATGCATGATCAATTCCTCTTTTTCCACAGTCACTGTAAATATTTTACTTACTCTTATTTTGTTCATATATTTATTTATAATACATCTTTTAAGTAGGGCTATTTTACTAAAATAACATTTACTGGTTTTTTTCTTCAATGAGTTTTTGAAATTGCATGATTAGGTTGAATTTCGGGATCCTAAAAAAGGCAAGGACAACACTCAGATTGGAGATGAAAATGCGCTTAAATATATCGCCCATGGTCAACAGATAACAGAAGAAGAACAGCTAGCATTACCCTCAGAGAAGGACGATATGGTATGGATCCACTTTAGTCCATCAAAGAAAGATCAATTTACTACCTTTATACAATCCTTGGACATTCATCCCTTATCTAAAGAAGGTTTACTTGAATTTAGTGATATTGCAAAGATTGACGTTTTTAAGAACGAAGCGATCATTTCACTGATTGCCATACAGGAAGATTATACTCAGGCAAAAGTGACAATCCTGGTCGGAGAAAATTATGTGGTGTCAAAAGAAGATGAGAATATCAATTTACTTTACTCATTGAAAGAACATTTTCGCAGACATTCCGAGCGTATGTCACACCCTGGAAAAATCTTATTTAAACTTTTTGATAAGATTATTTCTGCTGATTTAACCATAATTGATCGAATTGCTGATGAAATACAGACTTTGGAGAAAAGAGTGTTCGTCGTTCCGTTTGAAAACGAGATTGCAAGGGATGTATACCGATGGAAAGTGACACTACACAATTTAAGACAAGCCATTGAAGCACAAGAAAGTGTAATGGAAGCTATGAAGCATTCTGAATTTCCTTATATGAACGAAGATTACGGATTCTATTTTAAGAGTTTAATGAATAACTATTCGCGAGTTGTCAATGCAATGGATACGTTTAAGGAGAATCTGAACAGCATCTTTAATTTGCAAATGACACTTAAAGCTGACCACTCCAATGCCACAATGAAAACCCTAACATTGGTTAGTGTCATTTTTATCCCGATGACATTTATTGCCGGACTTTATGGGATGAACTTTGAGGTTATTCCAGAGCTCAAGTGGAAGTATGGATATTTCTATGCCTAGTCCTAATGATTGGAGTAGGTTCGTCCATTGCTTTATACTTCCGAAATAGAGGTTGGTTCGGTAGCAAAAAGTAGAGGAGACTTCGTAACGAAGTCCCTTTACTCAAATAAAAGAAAGTTCTTTACTGTTTGTAATTCTAATAAGTATGAAAACGACTAGAAACATAAAAAACGACTCAAAAGATTATAATTAAACGAACTTTTGAGTCAGCTGCACACTATTATAATACTACTTGGAGTGTTGTAATCTTTTCAGAATAGTCAACCCATAAGTATACATTTTTACATTGATGCGTGAAATACCTAATTGCTAAAGAGTTTTTGAGAGAATCTTCTAATCTCCAAGTAGATAAAGAGATAGAGAATATTGGTCCATTTGACATAATTTTAAAAAAACTTAACACCTTATCGAATTCTTCATCTTCATATTTCTCGATAAACTCAGGTAAAACTCTGTATGATTCTTGAGGTTTCCATTGATATTCCTTGTTACTGTATGTCCCAAAAAGACTTACTATAATAGGGTTTAAACCATGGGAAAGAATTAATATTAGAGACTCTTTATTTGGTCGGCTAAGCATTATTTCTGATGGTGAATCGTTTTCTAATACTAGCACTTTGACATTTTAGACCTCCAGGTATGATAGAAAAAAGCTGTTGATATGTTTATCACATAACAACAGCTTCAGTAAACATTTTTTTATCAGGAATATAAATTTTACTGATTATCCCACTTGTTCAGAATAAATATTCGTAACCTATTTGTAGGTACTTATCCTTTAGGCTCTTTTCTTAAAGATGGTGTTTTTCAAATGAGGATTTTGTAAAATATTCCCTTTAATAAATTAGGTTGATTGGAACGGAAGGTGCTCGACTCCTGCGGGATGAGTGGGACAGGTGATACCCCGCAGGAGTTTGCGCCGAGGAGGCTCACCGCCCATCCCGGGGAATGGTGCATCCTGGAGTGGAAATTAACCCCTATTCTAAAAAGCAACAAAGTTTCTGAAAACAGCTTTTTTTTAACAATTGGTTTCGGAGTAAGTCATTCTGAGTTAAAGGGATATCAATTAACTTTTTGTTACTTACCTAATCTATTCGTTAATACCGGAACTACTTGCTTCTTTCTAGAAACGACACCTTTTAGAGTAGCTGTATTTCCTTCAAGCACCACATTAAAAGCTTCTTCAACAGCTCCTGATTGCTCACCGATAGCCAGTGCAATCGAGTCATTTGTTAAAATATCTGTAATCACAAGAAGAAATAAATGCAGCCCCTTCTCTTTACTTATTTCATACATTGCCTTTTCTAAATCTAGCTTACGAGATAGTACATCATTCGTATCCACTGCATTTACTTGAGCGATTTCAACTTTATATGTACCCATTTCGAATTCTTTTGAGTCTAAAGACAGAAGCTGTTCAATACTTTTGTCACTTAGGTTTGCTCCCGCTTTTAGCATATCTAAGCCATATGTATCTGCATCTACTTCAGCAATGGCGGCAAGTTCCTTTGCTGCAGTGGCATCTTCCTCTGTAAATGTGGGAGATTTAAAGAGTAGAGAATCAGATATGATGGCAGATAACATTAATCCTGCGATTTCTTTCGGTATTGTCTTCCCATTTTCTTTGTACATTTTATTAAGAATGGTTGCTGTGCATCCAACTGGTTCACATCGGAATAACAATGGATCACTCGTTTCGAAATTGGCAATACGGTGATGATCAATGACTTCAACTACTTGAACCTGGTCAATATCATTTACACTTTGTTGACGTTCATTGTGATCAACTAGAATTACTTTGTTCACTTCGTTTGCTGCCGATTCTACAAGACGCGGCTCGGTGATGTTAAAGTATTCTAATGCAAATTGTGTTTCACCATTTATAGTTCCTAATCGAACGGCCTCTACAGCTTGTCCTAATTGCGTCTTCAAGTCTGCATAGGCAATAGCAGAACAAATTGAATCAGTATCAGGATTTTTATGTCCAAAAATCAGAGTTTTTTCCATAGGTCTACTCCTTTATTTATGTAATTATTCTCTATTGAAAAATGACTTACCTCTTTCATTCAATTGTCAGTATATCAGTATAGGCCGTTTTTTTCTATAAAAAAAGAAACCCGTAATGGGTTAGAAGTCTGGACCAAATATGATAGAAATCATTCCACAATTCTTTTATCCTGTTCCACCTTTTCTATCTTTTTCGAATACATGCGAATAAAACCAATCGCCATTCGAACAATTAGAAAGGTAATTGATAATGAAGAGAATGTCTTTACCCAATTCCAATTTTTCTTGTATTTGACTACGTCCGTATTTTTTTCAAGCCATGATTCAACTACTGTTATGGAGCCACTGAATAATAGTAGCTTGGCGATGATTCCAGTTATTTTAGATTTCTCTGTCACTTGGTTAAAATACACACAGAAGATTGGGAAAAGTATGTAATCAAACATAAAGCTAATGTCAAAGGATTTAAAAACCTTTACTGGATATGTAATATAATTCTTCCTTACAACAAGCTTATCTAGTATGGAAGCAATATACCCCTTTAGAAAAAAAATGATTACCCAATCCTTAACAGGTGGCTTCCTCATTAAGTTAATAAAAGAAAGTATTCCAAATACTAATAAGAATCGTAGCAATTTTTTTTCAAACTTATGTCCCATCAAACATCCCTCCCGTAAGTAATTTGTCCATATAAGTGATATATTATTTCCTGAATGCAATAAATGTCGAATCTAAATGAACTATAAGTGGCATAGTAAGAAAACAACAAAAAAAACCGCTTATTACACGGTTCTTTTCGCTCGGTATTGCTGCTGCTCATTTAGTTCGATTGGCAATCGCTGAATGGACTCATTTAACATAAGAAGTTTAGCTTCAATCCGATGTAGCAAATAGAGAGTTACCACAATAGGGAATCCTACTTCACTAATGTACGGCAAAAGTTGTTCCATGTCTAATTCGCTCCTTTCATAGAAATCGGGTGGTTCCTCTAGAACCACCCGTGGTCTTTACAGTACGATTTCTTCTACATTTCTTTCAACAACGCGTGCTCCCTTTTTTTGGATGAAATCTCCACCAGCAGATGTAAACACGTTAGTTGATAATACAGCATCCATTGCAGCATCAAGAGCAATTGGATCAACCGGTTCAATCGGATTATCAATAGAAAGAGTAACGATTTTATTTTCCTCATTTAAAAATTGTAACTGTAGTGTTTTAGCCATGAACTTATTCCTCCTTTCTTTTGGATTTTTCTACCGATTACTCACCTAATATGTGTGTGTCGTTTCTTTCAATACCACTTAATGGGTATTGTTGAAGTAGAGCGATACTTTGAGCGACTGTGAATAATTCATCAGTTGTCGCAGAGGTCTTAATATTGCTGTAATTTTTGTTTTTCACAACTGCTTTACCACTAACATCAACACCCATGTCAAAGGCTATGCGAAGCTGTGTATCAGCGATCATTGCTTGTGCCATCCTAATCACCTCCTTCACTCAATATATAGAGAGTTTTGAGGAAAAAGGGGTTGATTAAATTAAAAAAACCTCTGATTACTAGAATCAGAGGTTTTGAATATATAAATTTATTTTAATGTGCATTCAGAATGATTGGGCTTATAAAACCAACTAAAATCATCATAACTCCACCAAGTGTAAACAAACTTGGGAAGAACGGTAAAAACGATCCTGCCTTCGAATCATCTGCTTCTTTTAATTGACCCCAAACAAGTCCCATAAAACCGAACGCCATAAAGATTGCACCAGATATAACGATTGCTTCATAGTTCATGTATAACACCTGCCTTTATGCTTAGTTTAACACATCTCGAATTGTCCATTGATGAACATATTGTGACAATTCTCCTACACTTTGTCTATATTATAAAACTCCTACTCTTAGAGTCTGTTCAAAAAGGAGGACAAAAAGAGCAAAGAAGTTCGAGGAAGAGAAGTCTTGAGCTACCTGCGCGTATGTTTTGTATACGTGAGGAGCGGAGAGACGAGCTGACGAAGTAATTTGAAGCTATTTTTGCCGGACTTTTTGAACACCCTCTCTTAGTTTCACTTTCACTTGATTTGGAATTATTCTTACATATACTTTCTACACTCATTTAATTTGCAAAGAATGAATACTAGTAATGTATAGCGTTAAAAGGAGGGGGAAAATGTCTCGATTTTATTTAAACGTTGTCGCTTATGTTACCGTGTTAGCCATTAATTACTTTGCAAATGCACTGCCTTTTAATGGTCAAACAACTGGAGAGATTGCAAACAGACTACCGGTTTTGTTCAATCCTTCTAGCTATGTATTCTCCATTTGGGGACTAATCTATTTTCTAATTGGATTATGGGTGTTTTCACAATTGCTACCCAAACGTAGAAATGCACCACTTTATCAAAAAACAAGCAACCTATTCGTTTTGAGTTGTTTGCTAAATTCTTTTTGGATTTTTGTATGGCATTATGAATATTTCCTTCTTTCCGTTTTTGTCATGATCGGACTTTTAGTAACCTTAGTTTTTTTATACAAAGAAGTAAAGAAGGAGAAGATCACACAATTTGATACGGTATCTTTCTCCATATACTTGGGCTGGATTAGTGTTGCAACCATTGCTAACATTAGTTATTATCTTGTATCTATCGGATGGACTGGACTTGGTCTTTCTCATGTAGCGTGGACAATTATTCTACTTTTCGTCGCGTCTGGTATCGCTGTACAATTTTTGCATAGCCAACATGATAAGCTCTACCTACTCGTTTTTACTTGGGCATTTGTCGGGATAGGTGTAAAAAATCTAGATGCAGAGCCATTTTTATCATATGTTGCCTTCGGATTATCCATTTGTTTAGTATTTTCATTATTCCTACTTAAGAAAGACTAAACGGGTGGTCCTTGAAAACCACCCTCCTTTCTTTGATGAAACGACTTCCAAAAATCTCCTTCTTTGTTAATGATGTCTAGAATTTCCGAGTAAAATATTGTAAAGGTTGGAAATCCTGCAGCATAGGGTGCAATATCATACGGGGTAAAGTAAATAAAGAGCACATCCTCTGATATATAAAAAGGTTGGTCTGGACTGATCCACTTATAAGTATCTGGGAAAACGTACGAATAGGTTTCATCATTTTTTATTTGTTCACCAATTATGTCGCTCAATACTTTAACATACTCACTACCAGGCTTGAAGAAATCCTTCAATTTGTAGAAGGTCCCATTTCGTAAATTAGTATGCGGATAGACTTTAAGCGGCATTCCATGTGCAGCTCCAAACGGAAATTCGTACCCATTTATCTCAAGAACGAGCAACTCCTCATTAAAGAATTCGACATCATAATCACCTGTATAAGAATATTCTACTGGCTTGGTCGCATCTATTTCCTTTACCTGCGAGAGCTCTTTTAGTTTTTCATTCACTGATTTCTCAGTTTTTTCATTTTTCATCCCTGTAACCTGAGGGTAATAGACGAGGTACTCTTTGTTTGGCATATACTTCTTTTCTATTACTTTATACATTCTATTTAAAGGAATCACTGTATTTTGCATCCAAATGATCTTTCCATCTCTCGTCATATACGAAACACGTTGGTCAATAAACGCTTTAATCATATCTCCTTCAAGTGTTAAGGAACCTGTACCTCTGAGAACAGGTAGCTCTGAGGCTATTTTCCCCTTTTTATTAATGAAAAATGTTTGAATATCATTATTAGCTGAAGCAAACCCCTGATCAAAATGTTGCACCTGATCGTACTTGAAATCTGTTAAAAACATACCATCTGTTGTCGCAATGGCGAAGCGTGAACCGAGATATGGTTTTTCTTCATCAAGAGCCTTTCCTACTGAGACGCGTTCTTGTCCTAACATCGTAATATCGTTATAAATGGGCTTGATGATGTACGTTCCTTTTCTATCTATCAGCCCAAAATTGTTTTTAAAGTCCTCTGCAATATTCACAACAGCACGACCATCTTGAAAAGGCTGGATTCCCGAATAAGTTGGAGATAAGATGACATTCCCACCCAAATCCATTACTCCAAATTTCGCTTCAAAATCATCAGCTTTTTTAAACGCCACTAATCCATCGCCCTGGTCCGCAATATAAGGGTAAGAATATGTTTGTAAAACCTTCCCATCTTGATTAATCAATGCATAGAAACTGTTTTCTAACTGGACAATGGCCTGCATATTTTGAAAATCATAGGCGGATTTATATTGAGTGGGTATGGCTTCTTTTCCATTTAAATCTAAGAAACCGTAAAAGTAAGAGTTATCTTTCAGTATCGAAAATTGTGCACGTGACTCCTGATACATCCCAATATATTGATACGGCTCTGTAGTTAGTAGCTTACCTTTCTCATCCATTACAAAATATCCCTCATCAGTCGATACTATGGCTCGTCTCTCTGAAAAATCATTGATAGACTGATAGGTTGGTTGGACAACAAACTTGCCGAATTCATTGATTAGACCATATTGATTGTTTTTTTCCACAATCGAAAGTCCGTTAGCCTGAAAGTCCATTGTGTAATCAAATGTTGGACGAACAGCGCATTCTCCTTCTTTATTGATATATCCCCAAACACTTCCTTTTACAGTCTTTACCGAGGCTGGATACAATCTCATTTTTTTTGCATACATAATCTTTCTCCTCTACCCACATAGTCTAAGGTAGTTTATGGAGAATATTTTAGGATTGTGCCTACTTGTTTTAGGGAAATTAAAACTCCCTCTCATCAAGTGACAAAAGGGAGTTTATATTTATTAAGCTGAGTGACATTACACATTCCTTCTTCTGTTCAACTTCTCAATAGAAGAAATTCGGTATCCTAAATTTATAAAACTTTTATATCATTATCCACTCTAAGCTTTTGAATGATGTTTGTAATTTTCTCTTGTCTTTTCTTATTCATGACCTGCTGCTCTAACTGAACCCTGAAGTCTTCTAAAGTTTCTACCTCTTGCTCTTGGGCAGTCATTGCCTCTTTATATTCATCGTAGGCTTTAGTGATTTCATCTTCTGTTACCTTGACTTGACCGACTCTTTTTTCAAGAAATTGTGTGATTAATAGATCTGTTTTAATTTTCTCTTTTAAACTTTCTTCTGTTAGTTTATTTCTTTCAAGGGCTTCTTGATACTTTTCTTCACTTTCAAAATTGCCCTTCATCACTTCAAATTGCTCATTTACACTTGCATCTTGAACCTCGATGCCCTCTTTTGTCGCTAGCTGCGATAGTAACTCTGTATTGACTAGCTGATCCAACACTTGTGTTTCTAGCTGTTCAATCATTTTTTTATCTAAGGTTTCAACATCAATACCTTGCTGAGAATAAGTTACTTTCATGTCTTCAATCATTTCTTCGTATTCTGCACGAGGAATTCCCTCTCCATTGACGGTTGCGACAACTTTCCCTTTATCACTTGTAGCCTGTTCTTTTTCCTTACCCTTATCGTTACATGCACCTAATACAACAAGGCATAATCCTACTAGCATTATCCCTGTAATCATTCGTTTCATCATAGTCTCGCATCCCTTCAATAATCTTGTCCTCCATTTTATCATAAAACACACTTTTCTGCTTATTTATAAAAGTGGTTCCAGCAGCATGTCGAAAATCACCTCAGTAGCACTGAACAAGTGTTTTTGGATACAATAATATAAAATATTTCTTTGCCCCGTATCTTTTTGTTGCTGGTAACCGTTTAAAAGTAGAGACGTGTTGAAGGAGTGAGACGTATGAACAACTTGCTTAGTTTTTATAAAGGTAATACTGAAAATCAGGAACATTTTTCAGAGGATGAGTTGATGGAGCTTTATCCCAAGCTACGTCGATATTGCGAATTCCTTTCACAAAACAGCTGGGAAACAGAGGATCTCGTTCAAGAGGCCTTACTGAAGGTATGGCATTTTTATCGTCATAAGCCTGAGGTTCATTCCGCTTTAATCAACAAAATTGCCTATAATGAATGGATTGACACTTTGCGGAAGCGAAACAGAGAATCATTAGAATCTATACCTGAAGAAGCATTTAATGAAAACGAACAGATCCACAATCGATTGGAGACTGTTTCAACATTAATTAAAGAGTTAACCCCAAAACAGTCGGTTATTATAACCTTAAAAGAAGCATTTTTATATCAAAATGCGGAGATAGCCGAACTGCTCAACATGACGGAGACTGCCGTTAAAGCAATCGTTCATCGGGCAAAACAAAGACTTGAAAAACGTAAATTGGAGGGGGATTCCTCCAAACCATTTTGGGATGAGACCGAGAGAGAACACATAGGGTCAATATTGCATAGGTCACTTTTTCATCAGGATCCTGATATTTTGATTCGGGCAATCCCTTTCATCCGTTCCTTACAAAAAGAAACAACTCCAAAGTGCACGATTTATCAAACACGTCGATCTCACTCACCTTCAAACATTGTCTACATGGCGGCTTAATAAGCCAAGGAGGCAACTAAAATGAGTACAATTCCATATGTAATAGAACAATCAAGTCGCGGTGAACGTTCTTATGATATTTATTCTAGGCTTTTGAAGGACCGGATTATTATGATTGGTGATGAAATCAATGATTCGGTCGCGAACAGTGTGGTTGCCCAGCTATTATTTTTAGCAGCGGATGCTCCTGATAAGGATATTTCCCTCTATATAAATAGTCCTGGTGGTTCCACCTCTGCAGGTTTTGCGATTTATGATACGATGCACTATATTAAACCAGATATCAGAACCATATGTACCGGAATGGCTGCTTCATTTGGGGCGATGCTTTTACTTGCTGGAACAAAAGGAAAACGATTGGCTTTACCAAACAGTGAAATCATGATTCATCAACCACTCGGAGGAGTGAGAGGCCAAGCAACTGAAATCGAAATCTCTGCAAGAAGGATCCTCAAGCTTCGAGAACACATAAATGAGATTATTTCCGAAAGAACGGGTCAGCCAGTCGGAAAAGTAGCTGCCGACACAGAACGTGACTATTTCATGAGTGCTATAGAAGCTAAGGAATACGGGATTATTGATGAAGTAATTTGGAAGGCATAGGTAAACTTCTGAGTAGCTAGTGCTAGCTACTCTTTTTTGAGGTACAGAAGAACGGAATAATTGGATAATTTTGTATAATAGCCCATAAAGGAAGTATTTTGGCTGATATATTGGGATTGGGACGATAAAATGAAAAAGTGGTTGATATCGTTCGTTTTGGCCCACTAGAGAACATACAGCTGTTCGTTTATTACAGGAGCTAAAACCCGGCAGATCTCTTTATACAAATGTGGAGTTCTATGCAGCCGCGATTATGAAGGCAATTAACATGGATCCAGAGCTATTCACTCCAACATTTACAGCTAGTAGAATTGTCGGCTGGACTGCACATCTTTTGGAACAGGCAGAAAGTAATACCATTTATCGACCTCAGTCTAAGTATATTGGGAATTGGAACGTTACGATTTAGGGACAACGTTTCTTCTCATAGGATTTTGGGTATACAACTAATAGAAACAAAATATTCTAATTGACTGGAGGAATTACAAATGGGATTTATTCTATATTTAATCGTTGGTGGACTTATCGGTTGGTTAGCAGGCTCTATACTTGGTAAGGATATTCCTGGTGGTGTGTTTGGTAATATTATAGCAGGAATTATCGGTGCTTGGATTGGTGGCTCACTACTCGGCAGCTGGGGACCAGAATTAGCGGATATTCATATTTTTCCTGCGTTAATAGGTGCAGTTATTCTGGTTTTCATTCTAAGTCTCATCATGAAATCTGTTCGAAGGTAATCATAAACTTTATTTAATACTATCTTAGTATATGTAAAAATATAACTTTTTTAAACAAACGTTTGTTCAACACCATCAAAAAACACAGTAATACCAGTATTATTTGAGCAAAAATATAAAATAGCTTTTTTTCTTAATTGAAATATCATTTACTAGGATAATGATATGAAAAGTAGAAGTCGTAAAACACGCCTCAATCATCAAATATACTAGTTAATAACTATTCTAATAAATGGAATTATATTACAATCTTAAACAAACGTTTGATTAGCAACTTACACAAACTGAATTATATCAACGTTTTTAAGGCGACATTAAAAAATAGCTTTTTTCTTTACTCGAAAATTCGTTTTCTAAGATAACGATTTCAAAAGTAAGAAAACATCTAGATGCATGGATTAGCCGTCATTAACTATTTCAATAAATGGAATTATAAACCAATTTTAAACAAACGTTTGATTAACACCCTACAGAAACTGAGCTACATCAACGTTTTTAAGACCACATTCAGAAATAGCTTTTTTATAACATTGAAAATTAGTTTCTTAAAATAACTAACTACCCTACAGTTCTACGCAATTGAAAAGACAGCTTTAGCTAGCTGTCTTTTGTATATTTTATGTGCAAAAAACGAGGTACAGATTAATCTCCACCGCCGCCGCCATCTCCACCATCAAAGCCACTATCACTGCCACTATTACTTTCTCCAGAAATATAGACTGCTGCTAAAATACCTGCCATTCCATCATCATTAGAGCTTGCAGACGAGCTAAAAATAGCTTTTTTATAGACTGGATGACTTTTGAATTCTTGAACTCTCGCTTGTGCCATTTTCAATTCTTCCTTAGAAAAGAGGCTAGGGATGAGCTTGCTTACCTCAATCAAACTGATTAAATAGATCTGTCGATCACTTAATTCATCGTTAGACATGATCGACTCTCTTACTTGTCTGCGTTTTTCCATTAAAAGACCATTTCTATCAGAAGCTTTATAAAAAGTCTGCTTAAACACCCATAAATATGGTACTTGTTCCTTATTTAATACCCCTTTTTCTACATATCTATCTAGAAGTTGATACACCATCTTATTCCTCTGAACAACATAACCTAACACACGAACCCAATGGTTGATAGACTTTTCTTTTTTCTCCTTCAAAATAGCCAATCTTACTTCTTCAAATAGCACATCATCTTTAGAGACCTGCTGACGAAAGAAAATTTTCTTACACTGTTCCTCCGTTACACCTCTTACAGCCAATTCCATTAAAACGGCACCTGCGATAGCAAATGGTAAGATTGTAGCAACTGAACTTGGAATTTTTGATGTTTCTACATTCACTGATAAAAGAACAAGTTCTTCCGCCAAATGAGTCATCATGGTCATCCCTCACAATCTATTCGTATAACTCCTTCTATTTTACTACGAAGATTTCCGAAAATTGTATATTTTTTTCTAGAATGCGACCGAAAAAGCAAAATTAAGGCTGTACTTTTATAACCACGTAAAAAAGGCCCTTAATAGACCTCATGTTAGAACTGGAATCCGAACTGTGACAATTGTTCCTTCCCCAACTTCACTTTTAAATTCCATTGTCCCTTGATGCTGAGTGATAATTTTATTACTCACAACAAGGCCCAAGCCTGCTCCCTTTCCCTTCGTAGAATAAAAAGGTTCTCCTAAACGGGACATGTGCTTCTCACTCATTCCCATCCCTTGATCGTGTACCTTTGCTACAACAAACCCATCTTCAATGGTACTTTCAATATGTATCTGCCCACCAAGAGGCATGGATTCTATTCCATTTTTTATCAAATTTATAAACAGCTGCTTAATTTGATTTTCATCACAATTAATCATGGCTTCTCTATCCGCCTGCAATTGTAACTGCAATTCAACATTCGTTAAGTTGGCTTGCCCTTCCATAAACGTCACAACATGCTTTAGCAAAAGTGGAAAATCCTTTTGTTTATATAAAACCTTTTGTTGTTTGCCTAACACCAGCATTTCACTTACAATTAAATTGATCCGGTCTATCTCGTCGATCATGATTTTCGTATGCAATTCGGATAAAGTTGAACCTGCATTTAAAAGCTGAACAAAGCCTTTAATTGAGGTAAGAGGGTTCCTAATTTCATGGGCAAGACCTGCAGCTAAATGACCAATTAGAGACATTTTTTCTGTTTGGTCCAGCATTTCTTCACTTTTTCTGATTTGGGTTATGTCTCGAGCGATTCCAAATACCCCAACCATATCGCCATTAATATATTTCGGAAAAGTCGTACATCTTAATAAGATATGATTCCCTTCACTCGTAGTTACTGTTGTTTCAAATTTTTGAGATTCCCCAGATATAGCTTTCTGAAAATACCCTACTGTTCTTTCAAATTCTTCACCTATAATGTATAGAACAAAGCTTTTTCCTATTATTTCATTTTGCTCATGTCCTAATATTTTTTCCCCTTGAGGATTGATTGAGACAAATTTTCCGTCCATATTGATCTCGAACACAGCATCTGGATTATGATTAAATAAGGATTGATAGTACCCATTACTAGATTCAAGCTGTTGCTCTGTCTGCTGTAATTCATACTTGGAGAGAAACAATTTGTACGTTCTGAAATAAATAATGAAAAAGAGAAATATGGATGTGACTAGTATAAAAAACCAGCCCTTATATCGTTGAAAAAAGTCATACTTTATAAAATTTTCATCTGCTAGGAAATATGTCATTCTATCTGATAAAAGGATCCATAATACACCAATTATCAAATAAATTAAGGCGATTCTGGCTGCTTCAATCTTTGACTGTTTCATTTAGTACTCCTCTTATCGGTTTAGAGTTATTCTTATATTTTGTCCTTACTTGCTAAAATATTCCTAGAAGGTGATTCTAAATGATGATACAGTACCTATTTGTTCTACTTACTCTAGCCGGTGTTCTCTCTATCTTCTTTACCTCTTTAATAAATGGAATTTCTCCAATGCCCACATCTCCAAAGGTAAAGAATCGTTTACTAGAGGTAGTACCTATAAATCCACCAAAACGAATCGTTGAGCTAGGTGCTGGATGGGGAAATTTAGCATTTTCTTTAGCAAAAAGATATCCACAATCCACTGTAATAGCGATCGAAAATTCATTTATTCCATATCTTGTTATGTTAGCTCGAAAAATACTATTCCCAACTATAAATCTTATTATAATGAGAAAGAATTTCTACAAAGAAAATTTATCGTCCTACGACCTCATCGTGTGCTACCTTTACCCAGGTGCAATGGACAGATTAGGAAAGAAATTTAAAAAGGAACTTACACCGGGTACATCTATCTATACCCACACTTTCTCCTTGTTACATTTTGAACCCCTCGAAAAGTGGAGGGTTCAGGATCTATATAAGACCATCATTTACCACTATAAAATGTGATTTTGTTTTATTATAGAAACAACACTTAGATCAGCCTACTGATCAATAGCAGGCTGATCTAATTTATCAATACATCGTTTACATCTACGTTATCGTCTCCACGCTCTCAATTCCAACTGAGATTCGACCTATTTATAAGGTTCCAGGATTCTTTATGCTAATGAAGGCACTAAAAACAAGTGAACCGCTACATTTTTTAAGGTTTCCTGGCAGAATGGGCGGTTAAAATCCATTTCATAATAGAGAATTAATCTTATTCAAAGTTTTATCAGCGATATTTTGGGTATATCGGCGATTATTTGGATATATCAGCGATATTTTAGATATATCCGCGATTATTTCATTTTATCAGCGATTTTCGAGATATATCAGTGATAAGACAATTTCCCCTGCTTTACCGAGCGGAAATCAAAGATCACACACCTAAATCCGCAACCATTCAAGGTACCAACAGATTACTTACTCAACTCTATCCGTAGTAAGTCAAAATCAACGAACCTAACAGCCCTAATGCTGAAACGAACCCAACAACCGGACCGCCTTCCTCAAACGCTTCGGGCAGCATGGTGGATGAAACCATGGCAAAGATTCCACCTGCGGCAAATGCACCAATTGTTGGAATGACCAGGTGTGATGTGACATCAATTAACACATACCCAAGAAAAGCACTCAGCGAGGATAGTGACATGACAATGAGCCAGAGAAATAAGATTCTCCCCTTGGAATATCCGTCCTTTTTCATTCCAATACTACTGGAGAGGCCTTCCGGAAAATTACTTATAAAAATAGCAATCACAATGAGCCAGCTAACAGAGTGATTTTCCAACAAGCTAACACCAATAATAATGGATTCTGGTATTGCATCTATGATTGACCCAATAAATATCGCTAACCCAGAATGTCCCGCCGGACTAGTCTTCGAACGCTTTCGTTCATGGCCTCCCTTTCTCATAATTAATAACTCGGCTACAATAAAAATCGTTGCTCCTCCTAAAAAGCCAATAGAAGGAAACAAAATCCCCCCTTCTTTTACGGCATTGGTCAACAATTCAAATGTAGCTGCACCTATTAAAACACCTGTACCAAATGCCATAATAAAGGCTGAAACCTTATTAGGAATATCCTTAAAAATACCAAGTAATGCCCCTAAAACGAGTGAAGAACCTGCGATTCCACCCCACATTGCTGCTTGTAGCATCCAATTTTCCCGCTCCCGGATAATTCATAATAGCTATAACTTGCCCATTTTTCTCACAAACATGAGATAAAGGCAGGATTCTCTTCAAAAAAAATAACCACTCGGATGAAGTGGTTACGAAGCTTGAGCTTTAATCTCTTCGATGATGGAAAGGAATTCTTCGACAATTAGTTTATCGAATTTTGTACCAATTCCTTTTTGTAGTAAAGCAATTGCTTGTTCCTCCGTTAGTGGTTTTTTTCGGTATGGTCTCACGGAAGTCATGGAGTGGTAGGCATCCACTACCGTAATAATCCTAGCACCGAGTGGAATTTCTTCTTGTCTTAAGCCATTAGGATAACCCTTTCCATCCGGTCGTTCATGATGATGCAATACATATGGCAAGACATCCTTTAACTCATCAACGCTTGATAGTATATTGTATCCAAGTACAGGATGAGTTTTCAATATTTCATATTCTTCAGGTGATAGAGGATTATCTTTATTTAAAATGTGATCAGGGATTCCAATTTTACCAACATCGTGCAATAGCCCCGCAATTGAAATATTCTTGACTTCTCTCTCACTCAAACCTAAGCGGCTTGCTATTTTCGCTGAATACCTAGAAACCATTTCAGAGTGGCTATGTGTATAAGGATCCTTAACCTCAACGGCTCTTGCAATGGAAACAATCGTATTTACTAACCATTTTTGATCTTCAACACTTCGCTCATAATTATGCTGTTCCATTGCTTGTAATTCTTTTGCCGTGATTACACGATTTTTCCCAAGACTTTTGGCAGCATACATTGCTTGGTCTGCTAGATGGACAAAACCTTCTTCGTTCGTATCATCTGGGTAGATGGCCACACCAATACTAATCGTAATGGGAGTTAGAATATAATTACTTCCATGTAGGGCAACCTTTTGACGAATACGTTCTGCTACATTTTTAGCCATCTCTTCATCTGCATTTTGCATAATGACAACAAATTCTTCTCCACCATATCGACAGACAATATCACCCGAACGAACATTGGCTGCAATCAACTGTGAAATTTCAGTTAGTATCTTATCTCCAAATAAATGGCCCTCGTGGTCATTTAGCTTCTTAAAATTGTCGACATCACAAAATAATAAAGCCATGGCATGACCGGTTTCCTTCGATTGCTTCATGCCAAATGCAAGCATTTGCTTGAAATGTGCACTGTTATAAACACCAGTTAATGGGTCGGTAATACTTTTTTGCAAACGGTCTTCTAGGGTATAAACCATTTGATTAAAAGCATCTGCAACTTCTTTAATTTCTTGGCTAGCTTCTAATTCGACCAACTGATAATGACCACCATTTTCGATGGAAAGTGCCGCCTCTCTAAGTGTTAAGAGCGGAAGAACGAGTAGACGTCTTATAATGAACCATAGCAGGATCAATAGGATGACTCCAATCGTGGCTCCTACAACAATCGTTAGGAAAATCTTATGATTTACAGCAGCAATATCATCTGTATTGTTAATATAAAGTTCGATTGCACCAGTAGCTTGTCCATCCTCTATTAAAGGAGCTACGAGTCTTACCTTTTTTACCCTTTCTGAATCCATATGAGCAACCATCGTTTTACCTGAAATCAGGGATGGGTTTAACACAGATGCTGATACATTCCCTTCTAAATCCCGATTAGTCGATGCACCTATAATATGGTTCCCTTCTGTTCTTACATGGAGTGTAAGCTCTAATATATTTTCTTCTCTATGTTTAATATAATCAAGAATTTGTTGCACATCCACAATTGAACGTGACTCTTCATATCTACCATTTATAGCAGTTGTTATTCCCTTCAATTGACTTACATACGTTTCCTTTACTGCCTGATGAAACGTGTAAGAGTTGAATAGAACCACTACTGACATCGTTATGACGATAACAACAGCAAACATCAGGATAATTTTAGTTTGTAATGAGAATCTACTAGACAAGTTTTTTCACCCTAACTTACTTAATCTCAAATTCTATCGTTTCAGATACGCCATAGGGTGTATGATCGTTGTTGTGTAAGGAGATGCGTACCTCGTGTTTGCCTTTACTAACGTTTTCTATTATGTATGGACTGCTAGTAACCCCTTGTTTTTCTCCATGATCTAAATATAAATGAATATGTCCCTCACCATTAACTTTTTCATGCCCATAGTGTTCACCTGATACAATTAAATTCGTTCCAATGACAAAGATTGCTTTTGTTCCATTTGTTTTGACTTCCACTTTTAAGGTAGGTTTGTAGTTCTCATTTTCAGTTTCTTTCTCTTCTACTATGGTGAACTCAGTGTGATATCCACCATTACAGCCTGTTAGAAGCAGTGTCGAAAAGATTGCTAGAAAATAGAAATGCTTCATTGCCTTTATCCCTTCTTGATCGTTCATTCTTTTATGACTTAGTACCTATTCTACCTTTTTAAAAAGAACATCTAGCATGGTTCTTTTTTATAATTATAGAAAAAATATACATCTAATTTATCATTACTTCAACTTATTTCGTGTGAAAAATTGCGACATATTTCACGTTTCTCTTCTTTTTATTATCATAATATTTTAATTTTTTAAAACTATCTAAAAAACATGTAACTTTGTGTTGTAATATCTAATTCTTCTGATAGAATTTTCTTATGTAGCTTTGGGGAGGACAACAGTGTCTATTATAACTAAGGATATTATCGTTAACTTATTTTTACTAATAAGTCTTCTCTTTCTATATATCATGTACGTAAACTACTCATCAAGACTTAAGCCCTATCTGAGTTATCATTCTAAGGTACTCATTTGCATATGTATTGTAGGGCATATGTTGAGTTATTCATTCCCGATCAATGAAATAAACGGAATTACGATGGACCTACGTATTATTCCAGGGATTATTGCAAGCTTATATGGAGGTTGGATAGGACACCTTTTTGTCATACTAAGTGGAATCATTCTTGTCCTTCTTACAAGTAAAAAAATCTCATTGCTTTTCTTATTATTAAGTGGATTTCTTACCCTCTTTTATTATTGGTTTTCTCCAATATACTTAAAGCTACGATTGCGTTTAAAGCTTCTATCTGCTGGAAGCTTAGCCATGCTTGTCATGTGCCTGGTGTTATGGAAGTTTCAAATTTTCTCCTATTCATGGATCATTGGATGTCAATTTATTTTGTTAGTAGGACTTGGGATCAGTATCATTGTTTATGTAATCGAATTCTCCCATAATCACTACTTGATTTTAAACCAGCTTCAGCGAGCGGAAAAGATGAATGTTGTGAGTCATTTAGCTGCATCCATCTCACATGAAATTAGAAATCCACTTACCTCTTCACGTGGCTTTTTACAGCTTATGCAACAAGAGTCCCTAAACGATGAACAACGAATGGCTTATTCAAAAATTGCAATCAACGAGCTAGACCAAGCAGAAAGAATCATTCGTGAATATCTTACTTTTGCTAAACCCGCACCTGAAAAAAATGAGCATCTACATATTCAAGACGAATTAATCAATGTGATTTCACTCTTGACACCACTAGCCAATTTATCTAATGTCAAAATTGAGTTGAGCACAGTTGATGGGTGCATTATAGGCGAACGTTCAAAATTTCAGCAATGTCTAGTTAATCTTATAAAAAACGGAATAGAGTCCATGCCAATGGGTGGTTCCCTGTTTATTAAAGCAATTAAGGTTAAAGATAGGATCCTAATAAAAATATATGATCAAGGAATGGGCATGACGACTACTCAATTGTCTAGATTGGGAGAGCCTTACTTCTCAACTAAGGTAAAAGGGACGGGGCTTGGGATGATGGTCGTATATAGAATAGTAGAATCCATGCGGGGATCCATTCAGGTAAAAAGTGAAATTGGGAAGGGAACGACATTTTCATTCTCATTTCCCTCCATAAATGGAACTAAAGGAGAAACTCCCCCTTTTTAGTTTTTGACAATGTAAATTTTCAAAAAGAGGAACGGTCCTAATGGATACTGTTCCTTTTTATTTAACAAGCGAGTGCTTAAATGCATAAATGACCGCTTGGGTTCGGTCTTGTACCTCTAGTTTTCCGAGTATGTTACTTACGTGAACTTTAACGGTTTTTAGGGCAATAAAGAGTTCATCCGCTATATCTTGGTTGGTCTTTCCTTGTGAGATCAAAAGCAAAGTCTCAAGCTCACGGTTTGTTAGTTGTTCGTGTAACGGGACATTGTGACCTTGTCGCATTTTGAACATCATCTTTCCTGTCACTTCAGGCTCTAAAATGGATTGACCGTCATAGGTTGACCTGATTGCATTGGCAATTTCACTTGCCTTTGACGTTTTAAGCATATAGCTTGTTGCGCCTGCCTCGAGAGCTGGATATACCTTTTCATCATCTATGAAACTTGTGACGATAATCACTTTAGCTTCTGGCCAACTTTTCATTATATTTTTTGTAGCCTCAATTCCGTCCATTTCCTTCATGACAAGGTCCATTAAAATAATATCCGGTCTTAGCTTTAAAGCGAGGTCTACTCCTTCTCTACCATCTCCTGCTTCAGCAATTACCTCGATATCGGGCTGTGCAGAAAGGTAGGCAGAAACTCCGATTCTTACCATCTCATGGTCATCAACAAAAAGTACCTTTATCATTTGATTCAACTCCCTCAACATTCATTAATGGTACCTTCACTTCAAGTCTAGTACCCGTATTTTGTAGGCTCACAATTTTCATGATTCCACCGATTTCAACTGCACGTTCATGCATGATTTGTAATCCATATGAACCTGTCTTAGTCGTTTCAACATCAAATCCAATTCCGTCGTCCACTACACGAAGAATCATAAATTCATCTCGTTTAATGAGCAGTACTTCAAGCTTTGAAGATTTTGAATGTCTTAATGTATTAGAGACTGACTCTTGTAAAATTCGGAACAAATGGTCCTCAACACCTTTATCTAATTTGACATCTTCAATTTTCCATGTGATGTCCATCGGTACCTTTTGTGTGAGTTCAACCAGCAGTTCTTTCATTCCTTCTTGTAAGGACTTTCCCTTCAATGCTACAGGTCTTAAATGTAAAAGCAATGCACGCATTTCAGATTGTGATTGATGAATGGCTTCTTCAACCATTAGTAATTGTTTGGTTTCACTGTCATCGTTAGATGTTTTTGATTCTGTGATGGCTGACATAAGCATTGAAGCAGCAAAAAGCTGTTGACTTACAGAATCATGAAGCTCTCTTGCCAACCTAGTTCGTTCCTGTGAAACAATATCCTGGACACGTTTTTCTTGATTTTCCGCTTTTTCAGTTGCTAGCTTTTGTGAAAGTTTAACTTGTTCAATCATCTGCTTTTGTATTTTTTTCAGTTGGATCCAAATCGGCTTCAGTTCCGGGTCGAGTGATTCCTCGTTAAATTGTTTTCCAAGCTCTACACCCTGCATAACCTCTGTTACGCTTTTCACCTGGCTCCTCCATGCTAATCCTGATATTAGTCCAAAAATGAGACCTGTTAAAATACTTAAGCTAGGTGCAAATAGCAGTAGAGGAATATCCATAACAGTACGTTCCCATAACGAAGACCATTTCTCAAGTGGAAAACTGATAAAAAACAAGATTGAAGCAATCAATAAGATGATTATAGAAAGGAAAATGTACGCGATCATCTGTCTCTGGATGATTTTCATACCCTTACCACCTCTAAGTCCCCGACTAGCATAGAGGTGATAATCTTAACTTTCTGCTCTGCACCACCATATTCTAAGGTTTGATAGTACAGTATTTGGTTCAGAGTCTTTACTTCTTGATGTTCTAAAATAGTAGAGGATCCATAAAGGACTGCATGTCTTACACTAAGTTCCATCTCATATGGAACTAGAATCTTTAAATTACCGACAAAATTTCGAATGGATATGACTGATTCCCCTTTTGGCAACACCGTATTACTTAAGTCAATCGTCGTATCTCCTACTCCCGTTTGAATGTTTACATCATTCCATTCATAAACATGGTCTGGGGTTTGCTGACGCCCAAATAAAACTTGTTTAAATAGGGGATGTTTATTTATTACGGTACCTTGCACTAAGCTAGTTTCTTCTATAATAGGCAGTACCTTGAGTGGGTGTTGTTTAGACTGAACGTATTGAACTATAAAATACAATATAATGGCTAATAACATAAACTTGAAAGTCATCATTGTAACAACTGTAAAGAATAACCCAACACAACCAAACCAAAACAAGATTTTCCAAAGTGTTCTGGTCATTTTCTTTCTTCCAAAATAAACACATGTGCCAAATAGAAACATTGAAAAGACAATCCCACCATTAAAGAATGTTACTTCAATTAAGAGCAGAACAATAGCCGCTATCATAATCATACTCACATAGTCTGTTTTTCTACGATTGAACACAGGGTATCCCCCTTTCTAGAAAGTCATTAATGAGGAAAGAGAAGTAACCTCTCTAATTATAAACCAAAAAGCGTAGTTTCCTACGCCTTTAGCATATCATGCTTTTGTTATGAAATAGAATGAGATTGATCCTTTTTTTGTTCTTTTTCTAATTGAGAAATGCGAGAATCGATTGTGCTCCGGTAATAATCAGAGTTCACTTTTTGTTCTAGCCGATCTAAATAGCTTTCCGTTTCTGAAACACTAGTTGCAGCATTATTTGAGTAGTTGAATCCAGTTTCAACTACTTGGTTCATTCTGTAGTTTGCGCGAGCTATATTCTCTTGTCCCATAAGCTCCAGTCGCTTAAGATTCATGTCTTTTAACTTATGCTTCATCTCTTCATATTTCTTCTCAAGCTCTACTAATTGTAGTGTGGTCTTTTCTAATGCCGAACGAATTCTTACTGAACGCTCCTCATATTGCACTTGCTCCTGTGATGCAAACTCACGCAACTCAGATTCACCTGCTCTTAATGCGATCTCTACTTGCTGTTTACGCTTCTCCGAAAATTGGCAAGCAACATTGTATTCCTTAGTAAACTCTTCCTTTAAAAGATATTGACGTTCCAATAGCTTTCGAACCTTTTCTACCTCATGTAAATCTGCAGAAATTGAATTCTTGATTCGATTAAATAAACCCATGATTACTCTCTCCTTTTTCGCTTTTTTAGTTTTTGTTTAATTCTGCCCACTGCTTTTCAAAGCTAGTAAACGGATCTAGTTCTTCTTTTACAGCATCATCTGTGTTCTTCCATTTTTTATATATAATGTACAATACATACGCTGCAGCTAAGCCTAAAACTGCTGGCACATTGGAAGCAGATGCTACAAGTGCAATCAATCCAAACACTGCCCACACAACTTTACTTGCTGAGGACTCTGACTTCATAAACCCCTTATATGAGTAGTATAAAATCACTAAACTAATGACTAGCCCAACTAAAGGAGCTACATTTGCTAGCAACACCACTGTTGCAAGTACACCAACTAATAACAACCCGAATTTTTTCATTCCTTACTTCCTCCTTTCGTTTCAATGTCTTAATCTTACCTGTACCTCGGATCTTGCATAATGCACCTAAGATATATCTTTCTGTAAGACTTGAGACCTAATGGTTTTGTTTTTAATTGCCTCTTGCACGAGTTATCTCTATATAGATAACAAACCATCAAGATTACCAAATGTAAGCCAAAAAACTTATCGACAATTTCCTTGGAAATATTCGTGAATTATACAAAAATCTACTTCTTTCTTACACTCTTTCAATATAGGATTTACTCCCAACAAGGTAAAAAGTAATTTACAAAGACTAAAGTGTGGTTATTTTTACATTTTATTCATATAAACACTCTTTTCACCCATTTTTTTATAAGAATATAAACTTTTGTAAATTTTTCGAAATCGACATGATTCAACACTTTGTTTGCTTTCTTTCTTTTATAATTCAAATATAGGACATAGGATATAGATTATTTCGTTAAAAAAGCAATATACATAAATATATAACGTTCTTTATAATCAGATAAAGGCAAACCTATTGAAAAGTAGGGACGCAAAGTCACGGGTCTTAGGTTGGGGGATTTCTAACGATGACGGCTGGTCTGCCTGGAATACTAAAAGTATTTTGGGAGGTAGTTTAGAATGGTTAAGGATTTATCAAAGGAATTTGGAAAGTTAGATCAAGAGTGGATTGACTTAATTTTAGAAGCTTTAGATATGGGTATGAGTGTTCAGGAAATTGAAACATTCTTACATAATCAAAACCAAGTTACTAATTTTTAATGAAAGTTCCCAAAAGAACTTTCTTTTTTTCGTTCTTCACATGAACATCTTCTTGGTTATATGTTATAATCGTTATCGAAGGAAGGTGACCTCGATGATTGGCAAACGTATTAAACAATATCGACTACAAAGAAAATTTTCTCTATCTGAACTTGCTGAACGTGCGGGCATTGCAAAGTCATACTTAAGCTCTATTGAACGAAATCTCCAATCAAACCCTTCGATTCAGTTTCTCGAAAAAATTGCAGGTGTTCTAAATGTTCCAGTGAACACATTGCTACATGATGAAGAAGATGAATCTAATCAAGGCGCAGATCTCGATTCAGATTGGGCAAGGCTCGTCCGTGATGCGATGAAATCTGGAATCTCTAAGGATCAATTCCGTGAATTCCTTGAATTTAACCAATGGAAGATGAAAAAATAAAGAGCGTTTCGGTGACATTGTCATCAGGAACGCTTGTTTTTTTTTGAGTGATCCTCCTTTAAATAAAGGTTGAAAATCTAATTTTTCTCTTTTTCTGCGTTTCTTGTTGCTTCTCATAAAGATGGGCAATATGCTCGACTTTAACTACTTCAGCTTGCCTTAACTTTAAGTGTGTAATATCTTTCTGACAAGATGGACAAATCCATTGTCCCGACTCACAACTACTATAAGATGGTCTGATACATCGATCACATGTTTTTTTGTACATATCTATATCTCTCCTCCAAAAAACATCATTAAAAAGTAGGACTCTATTAGGTAATTCTGGATTGATTGACAGAATACAAGCTTAGTAATAAATATGTGGAATATAATTAGATATGTATAAGCTGGTCTTTATTTTTAGATGCGGAAAGTAAATCGGAAAGTTCAAGTATATCCAACTACCAAAAATATACCTTTATAAAGAACAATGAACTCTGATTTTACTTTCGAATGACTAGATAACAAATAAAAAACCTAGTCGGAATGGAAACTTCCAAAGACTAGCTCCGCGTCAAGTTAACATTCTTATCTCATCTTAATATATCAATTAGTTTTCTTAGTTTCTCTTTGTCAATCTTTGCTCTACTCATTTCTAAAGCTAGTTCAATTACTTCTTTATCTAGGTAGAGTAGTTCATCTTGCATATAAACATCCTTGGAAATTAATGAGTGAACATCCACCCCAAGAGCATTTGCGAGTTTCTCAAGCACTTCTATACTTGGATTTTTTTGCTTACCGCTTTCTATAAAGCTTAAATAGGATTTTGATACACCTGAGATTTTAGAAAGCTCAGTTAAGGAAATGCCTCTTCGTATTCGTAAATCTTTAATTTTCTTTCCATCCATGTTTGGTTCTCCTTTTCCTGCTTAAAAGATAATTCCCCCTTACCAAACTATCTAGCCAAGATTAATTCCGGGCAACTATAAATATGAAGCTTTTGTTCAAATCATGGAACAATAGATTCAACTGAATTTTTTAGTTCTTTATTAAGAACGCGCACTAGTTTTAGTATACTTCACTGAAAGAAGAAAAGTAAAGTAGTTAAAAAGTTTCATATAAGCGCTCTATTTCAATCTGTAGACATAGTCTTACAGATTGTTACATTTCTCGACTATTCCTTTGCTCTTTTCTAGACGCCGGCTTCTTGTCTTTACATTAAATGGGCTATTATATTTCAAGAATATCTTACTAAAACTCATGCTCTTTAACCTTTCTCACAATATATACATTCAAATGTAAACGTTTTATTACAAATATATTTCATTTTTCTCATCGACAAACTATAACAACTTTTTCCAATATATTTACATATAATTGTGAATATTGGTTCATACAAAAATCAGTAAAGGGCAAATCTATTCGAAAGATAGGGGCGCAAAGTCACGGGTCTAAAGTCAGCATGTATCTTGACTATGACGGCTGGTCTGCCTGAAATACTAGAAGTATTTTGGGAGGTAATTATGAGAAATGTTAACCAAAAGCAATCAGACTACATTAACCTAGAGGAATTGGATCAAGAATGGGTGGAACTTATTTCAGAAGCAATAAGTATGGGTTTAACGAAGGATGAAATTCGAAATTTTTTATTGAACAACGGAAGAATCATGAATCTTGGGCAGCTTGCTAGAACAGTCTAATCCAATAAACAAGAAAATGAACTTTATACATCTCATACATTGTGACACCATTCCTGATCGCTACTGAGCTTTCAGGTTTTTATTTTCTACTCTTTTCTATATCACCACTATATTTCAATTTTAGAAGCTGTTTTGATAAACTTTGTTCCTTCATGCGCCAAACGTTATGTCTCAACTGTTTCGCTGCTCTAAGCAGATGCCTTAGCATATGTGTTCCAATCATCTTATACCAACGGATTACTTTCAAAAACTCCTATCTAAAAGTAATAATCTTTTAAAATAGAGCCTTTAGAAAAGAGCCATTAAGAAAAGCGCAAGCGCCCCGTTTAGACCAGGCATAGCAAATGTTCCTAAAAGAAAAAAAGGTGGTCTTCTCTTTTATTCTTTTAGAGGGTGTTCAAAAAGTCCGGCAAAAATAGCTTCAAATTTCTTCGTCAGCTCGTCTCTCCGCTCCTCACGTATACAAAACATACGCGCAGGTAGCTCAAGACTTCGCTTCCTCGAACTTCTTTGCTCTTTTTGTCCTCCTTTTTGAACAGACTCTTTTAGGGTTATTTGACCTAGAGCATCTGGGCGCTGGAGCTAGACCAATACCCTGAGTAAAAAAAAATTATACTTTCTTATCTTTTTAAAAAAACAAGTCAATAGACTTGCTTTTCCTTACTCATACCACTCTATTGATTCTTCAATATAATCCTTCTTGTAACCTAATCTTTCATATAAGCCTAGGCCTTCTTTGCTTGATTGTAAGACTGCTACATGATAACCATTGGAGATTGCTTCTGCATGGGCTCTCTCCATTAGTTCGGTTGCATATCCTTTTCCTCTAGCAATTTCAGTAGTTCCCACC
The DNA here is from genome assembly GCF_049310945.1 of Bacillus sp. DJP31. Classification (NCBI taxonomy): domain Bacteria; kingdom Bacillati; phylum Bacillota; class Bacilli; order Caryophanales; family Bacillaceae; genus Bacillus; species Bacillus sp. DJP31. The sequence continues at coordinate 42,367 of NZ_JBMERO010000009.1, forward strand.
CAGTAAATTCCGGCAACTCCCTCTGCGAGGAGCAATGAAATGACTGCAACTGCTACACCGTTTTCATAACCAATATAATGTTGATAAGCATAGTTTTCTTCAACATTTACCTGTTTAAATGAATCTTTATACTCCTCAAGTTCGAAAACCTGACAGATTATTTGCACCCACATGTTCTGGCTGTCTTCATCTTCTACCTTCTTGACATTTAGTTTAGATGTCTTTACAGGGATATTTCTAGTTTCTAGTTTTAACGACATCCCAACTAAATCATCAGCATGAACAAAGCCTTTCTGGAGAAGCTGTTGCTTTAGATTATTAGGTTTTGAAAAATCATGAACTAAACAACATATAGCTTCAATCTTTCCCTCGAATTGATCTTTTACCTCTTGTATCTTTTTCATAACAGTTGAAACGTCTGTATCAAAATCGAAAATAAGTACATTTTGAAAAGTAGAAACAAACCACTGCAATCCGATTTCAACTCTTGAAATATCTACTGCTCTATCTCGAAAGCTCTTTAAAAATACCGTTCGGTTTAACAAATTAGCTTCAATGATTTCCTTATGATTATCAGTATCTAAAATTGCTGTCATATCGTTTCTCCTAGTTTAGAAAAGAAATGCGGATATTCTCCAAAAGGTAGTCGTATTAGGGACATTTGATTAACCTTTTAGCCTATTATTATAACCTACATTATTCATAACCTAACAAAAAAAGCAAGAAAGCCCTATCCATTAAAGGTTTTCCCGCTTCTTATTTTCACTTTCAAAATTCATAATAAATGTTAAACATTTTTATTGGCTGCATTCGATGCATTTTTCCCTTCAATTTGCGCAATTGTCCTCATTATTGTAAAACAGGAATAGCCTAGAAGAAGAAGTCCTGGAATAATAAAAATAAATGCTCCATTGTTAGAATTAATGATACTCAAAAAATAACCTGCCCTCGGAATTGTAAATCCAGTGTATTGGGCCACAACATTTTGAGAAAGTACAGGGTTTGGATCTTCCCCATCGTTGTTATCTCCCTTAGTTCTGTAAATAACTTGATCACTGTTGGAATTTACTACATCTACGATTCTATGGGTAATTAAAATATTTTCATCTTGTTTAACGTTATAACATCGCCTTTTTGGAAGCGTGTCATATCTTCATCCACTTTTACAGCGATGATAGATCCTGTCTGTATTCCTGGTTCCATCGACCCTGAAAGAACCGTTTTTAATTGATAACCAAATAGTTGCGGCTCAGTCCCAGTGACTCTTGATGAAACGACAACGAATATCATCATAAAAAGTACTCCATATAAAAGCCATGTAAGACCATTACTTAACCACTTTTTCATTTTATTTCCTTTCAATTCTGCGCCCTCCTGACTATTGTCCATCTTCAACTACATTTGAAATATTGATCGATTCTTCCTTAGAAGTTAATGTACCTTCTCCTTCTACTTCTTCTTCACCTTTATCTAATAGTGGAGTAGCTTTGTCAGAATCTGATGCATTGGTCTTACTATCTTCTTCTACTTCTATAATAGGTGTTTCCTCAGTTAATGAATCAGTGGTAGATTGACTACTCTCATCCTTTGATTCTGGTTCGTTTGGTTCTTCGGACAGTTCTTCGCCTTCTGTTGAAACGGGCTCCGAATTACTTTCCTCGATAGGAGTACTTATTTCATCACTAACAAATTCTTGTGAACTAAGATCCACTTCTTCACCTTCAGTAGTTTCCCAATTGCCAGCTTGAATGACTGTGACGATTTGATTGCTGTCATAGAAATAAGCATTTGTATCAGAATTTAAATAGGAAAATGTAATAAGCATGATATACCAAATCGCAAGAATTTGAGCTGTTACTTTACTAGTTGAATACTTTCTTTTGTGCTTATTTAATCTAAAGTATTTTATACTATCACATCCTAATGGCCATTTACTTAGAATCTATTTCTATATTTGCTTCTACTCTTCTTCACATCAGCAAGGAACTTACAAATCTGAAGAAAACTAGAATAAAAGAGAAAAGGATAGAAAGGTGGGATCACCCTCCTATCCTTGCATTGTTGATCGAATTATCTATCTTGACCTTTAGTTTGCATTGCCTCGAACGTCCAAATAAGCTCTAGCTTGTCGCCTTGGAACATGTTTTGATCAGCCTTATTGTCAACAAATTCATAGTTTACATACAACTGGTCAGATGTTCCAGCTTTAAGCTTGCCTCTTTCTTCTAATGCTTTAATAAAGATTTCGTTCTCGATTGCATCCGGAGTCATCGTTTTAAGTTCGGCTAAAGTTGTACCAAATACAACAGAATCAATCTTATCAGCATTTAATAGGAAGTTTACTTGAATATGCTTCCCGAAATCTGCACCAGCATTGTCATTTTTAGCATCAGTTACAGTGTAGTCAGTCATTAATAGAATTTTACTGATGTCAAGACTTCCATCATTTTTCAATTCAAAAGAACGAGTCATCCAATCACCTGGTTTAATGTTACTAACATCAATGATTGTTGTAGGTTTGCATTTAGATCTAATGTTCCTGCTGCAAATGTTGAAGTTGTTTCTGCCTTATCACTAAAGAATGCGTATGTACCGCCACCAATTAACGATAAACCTAGTGCTTCTGAAGCTAAACTTAAACCAACTTTCTTTTTAATGCTCATTTTGTTGCCTCCCGTTTTTTTTTAGATTTGCTCGTCCAGTGAAATATGTTCTCTATAGCGAAATTTTAAATTGGGTATATGTCATAATTAATCATTTGATAAGTCTGAAAAACAGCTATATTTTCTTAATAAAGAAGATTTACACTGTATTATCTCGTCATTCCTCCTTTTTACTTACTTTTTTGCCTATTTTCTTCAATTTCGTGTTTAGTAAAGAACCATTGGGTTTAAAAGCTCCTTTAGGATGATTTATGCTCCAAAAATCAAAAAAACCGTTAGCCCCTTTCAATATTCAAGGCTAACAGTTTCTCTCATCTAAGAATTTCAATCAATTTCCTTAGCTTCTCTTTATCTATTTTAGCTCTAGTCATTTCCAATGCCAAATCAAGTACTTCCTTATCCAAATAAGCTAGCTCCGATTGATCAAAATCCTTCTTGTCAATTAAAGAATAGACATCAACCCCAAGAGCTACTGCTAACTTCTCAAGTACATCTATACTTGGGTTTTTCTGCTTGCCTCTTTCAATAAAGCTCAAATAAGATTTGGACACCCCTGAGATTTTTGAAAGCTCAGTCAAGGATATACCTCTTCTTAAACGTAATTCCTTAATTTTCTTTCCGTCCATAACTAGTTCCCCTTTTCCTGCATGAAAGTTAATTTCCCCCTTACCAAACTTTTTTGAGATAAATCGACTCTTCTTTTCTACTTGTAAATAGGTAGGCTATGTATTTCGGTTAAAAGCTTTTGAATAAATAAAGGGTTATATACTTTTTAAATAATTCTTTATTAAGAACGGATTTTGTTTAAGTATACTTCACTATCTTGGAAAAAGTAAAGCAGTCAAAAGAATCAGTTTTTTTAAGACTCCCTATCAAGACAAAGTTTTGCAAATAATGGACTGAATTCGACAATTCCATCTTTCTTTCTATTTAAATTTCGATAGAACGAGAGTGTGCTAGTGCCTCTCACCAAAGTAGATTTCTTCAAAATATCCAGTCAAACCAACTCACAGTATGTATTTCATTAAAATGAAAAGAATAGGTTACAGAATTATTACACTTTGAACATCGACAAACTACAACGACTTGTATCGATTTTTTTTCATATAAATATGAGTATTGGTTCATACATAATCAGGAAAAGGCAAACCAATCAAGAATTGGGGCGAAAGTGTCACAGGTCTAAAGTCACGCATTACGTTTTTTGCTATGACAGCTGGTCTGCCTGAGATACTAAAAATATCCTGAGAGGTAATTTTGATAAAAGTCAACCAACATCAGCTGGATCTCATTATTTAAGAGGACATGGATTAGGAATGGGTGGAACTTATTTCTGAAGCTTTGAGTATGGTCTAACAATGACAGAAATCCGTGATTTTCTATTCAATAATCGGTGCATCCTGAAGCTAAATCAACTTGCTCAATCCGTTTAATAGAATAGAATAAATTTCATTATCATAATATGACACCACCCCTGATAGCAAGCGTGATCTCAGGTTTATTCACAATAGAGGGAATCCATTTCAACTTACTTTTCACTAGTTATTTCGAGCAAATATAAATAAAGGGAAACATTAGATGTACTACGTGAATACAATGTGTTGTGCGTCAATTTTGGTTCCTTGTATATATGTTTTTATCTGAATCTTCAAATGAAACTCAATCGTCGAATATTATTTTAGGAGGTATGTGATGAATTTTCAAAGAAATACAGCCCTTGAATATATTGCGCTAGGTGATTCCTTAACGGTTGGAGTTGGCGTTCCCTTATTTGACCCTGGTTTTGTTGAGGTATATGCGCGGAATGTAGAAAGAGATATTGGTAAACGTGTTCAAATTTACAAGTATGCTAAGGTTGGAGCAACAACGGGAGATGTCGTAAATCTACTCACCTCTAATTGTGTTCAGGCAGCAATTAAACAAGCAGATATAATCACCATTACAGCAGGTGGAAATGACTTGATTAAAGCTGCGAGAATTTATATACAGAATCAAGATAAAGAAGTTCTAGATGCTGCATTAGCAACAAGTATTAATAATCTTACGGAATTAATTCGATCCCTTGATTTACTCATCGAAGAATGTGAGGGCCCATTTATCATTCGACTGGCTAATCTTTATAATCCGTTTCCTTCTATACCCTTAGTTGATCCATGGGTACAAACATTTAATCAGCATGTTCAAGGTTTCTCATCTATTCCAAATGTTAAAATTGCAGACATTTATTCCGTTTTTAAAGGATGCGAGAATGATCTACTCTCAAGTGACAAAATACATCCAAACGGAAAAGGCTACTTTGAAATAGCAAGAAGCTTTCGGGAGTTTGGATATAAACCCTTAACAAGTCGGGATGAATAAAATTCAGAAGCTAATAGCCTATTTGAGGACATATATCCGGTGAAGAGGTTAGAACCTGTTCTGCTCTCATCCCTCTAGTAAGTTAAAAATCGGGTGGTTCCAATGAACCACCCGATTTTTCAATCGAGGGAACGAATAAACAAATCAACTACTTCGTTAAACAAGTCCGCTTCTTCTAAAAATGGACAATGGCAACTATTCTCAAATATTTCGAGCCTCGAGTTTTGGATATTTTTGAGGAGGTGCTCACCTGCTGCTACAGGAATGAGCTTCTCCTCTCGCCCGAAGCATAAAAGTGTGGGTACCTTAATTTCCGAAAGATAGGGCCTGCAATCAACAACCGATTGATCAAAGAGAATGGCACTTGCTATGGATTCCGGTATTTTTGTAACTTCCTCAAGCATCCTGTCCAAATCGAGCTTGTTTAACTCTTCTTTAAACATTAAAGGAATAAATCCATGTAAGAACTCCACTCGATTTGTTTGGACTTCTCTCATTATATGAATCAAGGCAGGAAAATCGAACGCTCCAATTTCAAAATCTGGCCATTTAAAATCAGAGGCTAACTCATCTACAATAACAGTGGCTTTCACATTTTCTTCTCCAAACTGATGTAGATACTCCCAAACGACAAAAGCACCCATTGACCAACCGACCAAAGTTACATCCTTTAAGTCTAAATTGCCGATAAATGCACGCAAATCACGAGCATAATTAGCGACTGTGTGTCCTTTTTGTACATGGGAAGAACGACCATGTCCTCTTAAATCCACTGCAAGAACTCGGTACTCCTGGCTAAAATACGGTATTTGCTTTTGAAAAAATCGGCTACTCATCCAAACTCCATGTATGAAAAGAATCGGCTTTCCTTGTCCTGCATCTTCATAATAGAGCTCCACACCATCTTCTAGCTTCATAATTGGCATAATATCCCCTCCAAGTTTTCAGGCTATATAGTTGAAACTATGCAGTGGGACATCGTTTCATCCCCCAATTATGTTTTTTGTATGTGCGAAATAAGGTTTCAACACATTACTCTAGAACGTCCATCAGTCGCAAATACAGTTTTCTGCGACATCTGTCCCCTAATGGTACAAATCATAATAAAAACCCTTTTCCGCCATTAGCTCTTGATGTGTTCCCTTTTCAATAATTTGTCCATCCTTTAACACAAGTATTAGATCGGCACTTTGAATTGTATTCAGTCTGTGGGCAATGACAAAGCTTGTTCTTCCTTTCATTAGCTCCTGAAGTGCTTCTTGAATTTTTATTTCGGTAATGGTATCGATGCTACTTGTTGCCTCGTCCAATAGTAGAATGGATGGTTTGGCAAGAACGGCTCTCGCAATCGATAATAACTGACGTTGACCTTGGCTAATTCCGCTACCTTCATGTTTTAATTTCATGTTGTATGCATTGGGTAGCTTCATAATGAAGGAATGGGCATTGGCTAGTTTAGCTGCTTGAACCACTTCCTCATCTGTGGCATCTAGTTTTCCATATCGAATATTTTCTAAAATGGTGCCTTCAAACAAAAAAGAATCCTGTAAAACAAAACCCATATGCTGACGAATACTCCCGCGTGTAATCTTAGTAAGATCTTTCCCATCAATAAAAATACTGCCCTTTTCTAACTCATAAAATCTTGATAAAAGGTTAATAACCGTAGTCTTACCCGCGCCTGTCGGACCAACTAAAGCAACCGTTTGACCTGGAGACACGTGAAAAGTTAAGTCCCGAACTGTATCCTCACCCTGCTCATAAGAGAAAGATGCCTCTATAAACTCCACTTCTCCCCTTACTTCAGTAAGCTCTGATGCATTCGATTCGTCTACTTCTTCAAGCTCTTCATCCAAAATCTCAAAGACTCGCTCTGCTCCGGCAACTGCTGACAATAATGTATTAAACTGATTGGCTAGATCATTTAAAGGTCTAGTGAACTGTCTAGAATACTCGGTGAAAATAACAATAGCTCCAATCGTAATCCATTGATTGAGAGCAAAGATCCCTCCCACACACGCAATAATGGCAAAGATTAAATTATTTAAAAAATTCATTAGTTTTGGTATAAATCCAGTAAAGGTTTGAGCCCAGAATGCAGTGCCCTTAAGCCTCTCGCTTTTTTCAATAAACTCATTCATTACTCTAGTTTCTTGAGAAAATGTCTTGACGATGCGCTGACCTGAAATCGTTTCTTCAATAAATCCATTGAGTTCACCTAAATTTCTCTGTGACTCTTTAAACAATTTCCCCGTTCGTTTTGTGATCCATTTCAAACCATAGAACATAGCTGGAATAATGGTCAACGTGATCATAGTTAATGAAGGACTTAGCCAAAACATAACGGAGATTGTTCCAATTAGAGTAAGTATGCTAGAAAATATTTGAATGACAGAACTGTTCAACGTGGAGCTTACATTTTCAATATCATTCGTAATACGGCTCATCAATTCCCCATGCTGCCTTTTATCGAAGAATCGAATCGGTAGCTCATGAAGATGTTGAAAAAGCTGGTTTCTCATTGTAGAGACTGTTTTCTGTGCAATCCCAATCATCCATATGTTTTGCAGCCAAAGTGATACTGAATACATAAGATAAACAGCCATTAACCAGATCAATAGAAAGAAGAGCTGATCTGTATCCTTTTCCACGATATATCGATCAATGGCAAAACCCACTAAAAATGGGCCAACTAAACCTAAAACTGAGCTAACAATGATCATTAAAAAGACTAGGCTAAGAAGGCTTTTACTAACAGATAAATACCCCCATATCCTCTTAATGGTTCCGACCCAATCCTTTGCTTTGGGCTTCTTTTTTGTAGGAGTGTCATTTTTTTCTAAATGAATAGGTATTCGCTTATAGCGGAATGGTTTACTCAGCTGCTCGAACACGATGTTTCCCCTCCTCTTTATATTGAGAGTTAAAGATTTTCTTATAAAGAGAAGAATGCGAAAGGAGGCTTTCATGATCTCCTTCTGCTAACAGTTTTCCTTCATCAATAAGTAGAATTTTGTCCGCTTCCATCGCGGTGTGAATCTTTTGGGTAATGATGAGTGTCGTACATGTGTACTCTTTGATTGCCTCGAGGAGACGCGATTCTGTCTGTAGATCTAATGCACTCGTACTATCATCTAAAAGTAAGATTTTAGGTTTCCTTATAAGGGCTCTAGCGATGGATAGTCTTTGTTTTTGTCCACCAGATAAATTGACTCCCTTTTGACCTAGCTTACTTTCATATTGAAGTGGGAGCTTTTCAATGGTGTCATGAATTTGGGCATTTCTTGCCGCTTCAATAATCTCTTCCATTGAAGCATCCTCTTTCCCCCAAGCAATATTCTCCCTAACTGTGCCTGTAAAAAGGAGTGCCTCCTGTGGCACATACCCAATTTGGTTACGAACATCCTCCATTTTCATGGAGAGTAGTTCTTGATTATCTAATAGAATTTTCCCGACTGTGACATCGTAAAGCCTTGGGATAAGTTGAAACAGGGAAGTTTTACCAGAACCAGTAGCCCCTAGAATGGCAACGGTCTGTCCTTTCTCCACCACAAATGACATATCCTCTACTACATTTGCAGATGTACCTGGGTAGTGAAATGATACATGTTGAAACTCAATTCTGCCTTTATCTACTTTTGCAGCCGTGTTAATATTCTTAGAATCTACTAGATCGATATCTGTTTCTAACACCTCTGTTATCCGATTAGAAGATGCTCTAGCTCGTGAAAAAGCCATGACAATCCAAGAAAAAACAGATAAAGCTGAAGTAATCCTCATTGCGTAATGCACAATGGCCACAACTTCCCCCACTTGTGTCCCACCTGTATTCACTTCAAAGCTACCAAACCAGAGGATTGCAATGACACTTGCATTCATTAAAAGTAAAAGTATGGGCATCGTTGTTTCCATTAAACGTAAGGCTGATACAGTCTTATCCATTAAGTTATCATTTGCTGTTATAAATCGGTTCATTTCATGCTTTCTTCTCACATATGCTTTGATCAATCTCATACCGGTCAAATTCTCATGCATGACACTGTTCACAGCATCTAATTTTTCTTGTACGAGCCGGAATAACGACCAACCTTTATTCATTACCCATATGAGTAACATGAAGAGGAACGGCACAGTAATGACAAGAAAAAATGCTAGCTTTGCATTGACAATCAGTGCCATCACGACTCCACCTATAATAAGAAGTGGAGCTCTTAGCATGATTCGTAAACCCATAAAGATAGTGTTCTGAATTTGGTTGACATCATTTGTCATCCTTGTTATAAGAGATGAGGTTGGAAAAACATTGAAATTCGCAAAAGAAAAAGACTGAATTTTTTCATACAAACTTTTTCTTAAATCGAATCCGTAGCTTTGACTAACATGTGATGCATAAAACGAATTCGTAATTCCTGAAGCTAAGGCAAGAAAAGACATCCCCACCATGATGGCTCCCCACTCTAAAACCACCGTGAGATCCTTCTTCATAATTCCATCATCAATAATCTTCGCCATTAACAATGGATGAAGCAATTCAACAAATAACTCCGTTAACATCAGTAAAAGGGCGACTGTAACGGGTAAACGATATGGCTTTAGAAACGTTAATGCTTTAAACATCTGTATACCTCCAAACATGTTTCAAATAAGAAAAGCGCTAGCGCCTTTTTCAGCCCAGGCATAGCAAATGTCCTCAAGCCATAAAGGCGCTTTTTGGCTTGAGGTTATTTGACCTCGTGGGGCTAGGCGCTGGAGCTAGACCAATACCCTGAGTAAAAAAAATTTATACTTTTTTATCTTTTTAGAAAAGAGTAAGTGCCTTGTTTAAAATACTTAGCAAACCTAATATCTTGAATTTATACGATATCTCTCCTATTATCATAACTCTTTTAGCCTAATTTTTAAATAATTTGAAGTGACTTCAATACTATTTGCTTTTTTTAAAAAAAAAGACTGCAATTCTAGTACGATAAGACTACATATAAGTATTTTAATATAGGACAATTTGTACGTTTTTCGTTTTTATTGTCGTAACCATACAAAACCTAAGTTAATTTGTAGAATAAGTAGATAATTAGAATTATATGATAATATATAATTTTCTGATAAGTTTAAATAGTATATAACAACAAAAAAACGAGTATCAAATCTTTGCGATTTCATACTCGATTTCGTATGCTATTTCTATTGTTTCTCCACGTTATCTGAATTCATAATTGTTCTGTCTGCCTGCTAATAGGTCTCTTATCTCATCTAGTGGTATAGGTCTACTAAAATAGTAACCTTGAAGCTGATCACATTGGATACTCTTGAGTATTTCTTGTTGTTCTTTTGTTTCAACACCCTCTGCAATGACGACCATATCAAGGCTATGTGCCACTTCTATCAAGGCTTTTACTATCGTCATATCATCTTTATCTTGTACGATTTCTTGGATAAAAGCACGGTCAATTTTAAGTACATCGACAGGTAGCTTTTTTAAATAATTTAGAGATGAATACCCAGTACCAAAATCATCGAGAGCCAGATCCACTCCAATTTTCTTTAACTCATGAAGTTTTGTAATCACTTGCTCTGGCTGTGACATCGCGACACTCTCTGTAATCTCAAGCTTTAAGTAAGCAGGATCTATATAGCTATCAGCTAACGCATTCTGGATGGATGAAACCAATTCACTGTGCAGAAATTGTTTCATGGATATATTTACAGACATCGTGAGTGAATTCCATTCATGATTCTGTAAATCCTTCAAATCAAAACAAGCTTTTCGAAGAATCCAATCTCCAATTTGAATGATTAAACCTGTTTCTTCGGCCACCGGAATAAAAGTAGCTGGAGGTACAAATCCAAGTGTTGGGTGGAACCAACGAACTAAGGCCTCTACTCCTACCACTTCACCAGTTTGCAGATCAACCTGTGGCTGATAATACAGAACAAGCTGATCCCTTTCTATCGCGAATCTTAATTCATTTTCCATTTCTATTTTTGAAATAATGTTCTTATTAATCTCATCATTATAAAACTGGTAGTTGTTTTTGCCAGTTTCCTTAGCAAAATACATGGCCATTTCAGCATTTTTAATTAACGTATTGATTTCCTCTCCATTTTGAGGATACATACTAATACCGATACTAGCAGAAAGGTGATATTCATTGCCTCTAAGCTTAAACGGATTACATAATATCGCAACCAACTTCTCTGCCAAAAATTCAATTTCCAATTCATTCTCAAAAACAGGAACTAAAACGATAAACTCATCTCCACCAAGCCTTGAGATCACATAGTCCTCGCGACTTACCTCTCTAAGTCTCTCTGACACCTCTATTAGTAAAGAGTCACCAGCTTCATGACCTAATGTATCATTTACAATTTTAAATCGATCCAAATCAATGAAAATGATAGCCATCTTGTTTGTCGTGCCAGACTTCACCAATTCATCAAATCGCTTAAGCAAATAGGCTCGGTTGAATAGATTTGTCAATTGATCATAATGAGCTATAAACTCTAGCTCCTGCTTTGCCTGAAGTATCTCATTAAACATACTCCTCAGCTTACTTTCCGTTTTCTTAAAGTTCCCAACTATATTTGAAATTTCAGTAATTCGAATATCTGGCCACTCAATTTTTTGATTTTTAGCAATCTTCGTTGGTACGTCCTTCGTTAACCCTGCTACTTTCGTAAAGGAGTTTTGAATCCATTTACTTAAAAAATAAGACAGTAATAAGGCAACTCCTGAAAGTAAAAATGCTGATATAAACAATTGTACAAACTGATCATATAGTTGATTTGCATAAAAGTTTACTGGCACTTTCACATGAATTTTCCATGGAATCTCTCCACCAATTTCAGTAATCTTACTATAGGACAGTTTTGACCAATCTTGAGGGGTTGCAATTGATTCTTCTAAGGAAAGCCCGTCATCCTCTTCAAAAAAGATTTCACTATCATACAGTTTAAGTTTTTCCGTTTTCTTTTGATCAGGATCTGTAGATTCAATAATCTTGTCATCCCGGTCCACAAGAGTAACAACCATGCGTTCCTTTACTGATTTACGTAATTGAAAACCATATGTAGAGGGTTTAATAATCCCGACTACATAACCCTTGGCTTCGCTAGTGCTTATTGGAACTGTGATTGAAACAGAATTAATATTTGTATTCTTAATTTTAAATAAATCAGATAAGTAGCGCCCATCTTTTTCGTCTGATATTTTTGCCATACTGTCTCTAAAGTCATACTCATAATATGTATGAGCATCTCCAGAGTAACTGTGTAAAACATTTCCTTTTTTGTCACTTACATAAATAGCATAGTAGTCTGGAAACGAGCTCTGTACATGCATTAAATTGGTGAAAATCTCATCAGACTGGCTTAAACCCAGAATATCAATTCTGCTGGCTATTCCTTTTAAAGGAGTAAGTGAACTTTGATAACTTTGAGTAACGTTCACAACTAGTTCTTGAGTTGTGTTTTCAATTTGACTTTTGATACTTTGTCTTGTCTCAGTAAGTTCGCCTTTCCCTAGTATGATGAGCGAGCACACAACAGGGATAAGGAAAAAGGCTAGCATTAAGTTCAACAAAATTTCTTGCAAAGAAATTTTCCGTTTTATGTAAACAAGCTTAGAAGTTTCAATTAGAATAATAAGTAGATTTGCAATTGTCACATTTAAAAGCATGTTTATACCTTGCTTTAGCATGATTACTGTTGTATTGAGCGTATCATGTCCGTCAAATACAGAGCTAAATAAAAAACAAAGAGGTATACCAATCACAAGAAAATAGATAACTTCCCAAAGAATTAAGTTTTTTTTCACTTTATAATAAAGAGTACCAACCAAGGCGGTTTCTATCACAATTGATATCATACCAAATGGACTATCCCATAAAAAGACGGTGTACAAACTTGAAATAATAGCTGCAAGTACAGCCAACCTTACCCCAAAGTAGTGAATGATTAGTAGGATAAAGATCGATCCAAAAATGAAATGGATACCTAAAAACAGCTCGATGTTAAAGTAATTTCCTAAAAAAGACAATAATGTAAGGAGCAAAAAGCTGATAGTTAACTGAGTTGACTTACTTAATCTAGACATCTACTTTTCCCCTTATACAACTAAACTTCAAATTTCGACATTATTCTCATTTTCATTATAAAGGATTTAACCAAAAAATAGGTTGGATTTACAAATAATTTACTTAGAAAATTCAAAAAAGAGACTACCCTTTATTTTCCGAGGAATCGTCTCTAAATATATCACAATCATTATGCTGCTGTGCCAAAACACCAAAGACGAGTCCACTCAAACCGATGCCAAGATCAATGGCTGAGTAGAACATTCCATTTGCTACCCCACGCCGATTTGGAGGAGTCTAAGATAGTGTCCATGATTGAAGGGTCGGTAGCAACTATCCAAAACCAATTCCAAACAAAATCCCCGCCACAATAATTAGAGTGTTGGAATAGGCAAAGGATAAAACCCACCCTTCCGATAAACGTAATCACTGGACAGACACTTACTAACCCTTTAGGTCCTCTTTGATCAAACCATTTACCTGTTACTAGTCTTGATACCGAAGCCATAATCGCGTTCACTAAGTAAAAAAGAAAAATTTGATCGATTCCTCTCTCTTCCCCAAAAATAACGATAAACGTTACGATTGATCCATATCCAAAAGTGACCATCATCGTAATAAAGGCAGGATACCAGCTAGATTTTTCTACTAATGAACCGATGTAAGAAAAGGGGAAGTCCTCTTTTTATTGCACCTAGTCTAGGTATTTATTTTTCATTTTAGTCTCCAAGATACCCCTCACTTCCATTTACAAAAGAGTCATTAAAAAATTTAAGAAACAAATTTAAGCTTAACGATTTATAAATAAATAGGCAAAGGAGCTAGTAAAATTCACTAACTCCTTTGCTACTTTTCTTATATCGCTCTTTTCTTCATTTGTTCACTTATTGGAAGTGTTATGATGAATGACGTTCCCTGCTGTGAGCTGGAAACTAATTCTATGTTTCCTCCATGATTCTCAACAATTCGCTGGACAATGGTTAATCCCAATCCCGTTCCCTTTTCCTTTAAGCTTATGAAAGGATCGAATACGGAGCTCTGAATATGAAACGGAATTCCAGGCCCGCTGTCTCTAATATGAATCTCATAGGATAATTTCGTAGATTTAGAGAAGATAGAAATCTTCCCTTCACCTTCCATAGCCTCAATGCTATTGCGTATTAAATTGTGGAATACTTGCTTTAATTGCTTTGAATCCACTAACAATGGTAAACGTTCTAATTCAATTGAGAATTCAACCTGTTCAAAACCTAAGGACTGAGTGATTAACGGTAAAATTTCCTCAATAATGTCTTCAACATAGCTACTCCTTAAGATCGGTGCACCTGGTTTTGATTGAAGGAGCATCTCTTCAATGATGAAATTAATCCGTTCAATTTCTTTCATCAATAAAGCTAAATGGTACTGCCCTCTTTCAACTTCTGTAAATGAAGCATTCATTAGGGAAATAAATCCATGTATGACGGCTAATGGATTTCTAATTTCATGAGCGGCACCGGCTGCCATTTCTCCAACAAGTGCTAATTTTTCGGATTGATGAATCCTATGTTCCAATTCTTCCGTTTCTGTAATATCTATAAAAAAGATAATTCTCCCAATCACTTCTTGGTATTGATCCACTAATTCCGATTGGGATAGGAGGAGTTGTTTCGTCTCTTCATTCTTTAAAAAAGGAACTTTAACATTTTGACAGATTTGTTTTGAAGAAAGAATATCCCAAAATGGTTTGTTTTCTAATAGAATGAATTCTTTTTCTAACTCTTTGAGATCTTTCCCATCCACATTAAGCAATTGTTGCGCAGAAGTATTGATTGAAACATCTGCATTTCGATTATCAATTGTAATAATACCTACAGGTAGTGAATTTAGAATTTGTTCACGATAAATTTTATCAGACAAAATCATCTCGAAGGATTCCTTTAACCGGACAGACATTTGATTAATGGAATGAGTTAGCTGTTGTAATTCAAATTGACTTGTCTCTTTTATGGTCAATCCATAATCACCTTGCGCTATTTGATCTACCTTCTGAATCATTGAATCAATGGGCTTTGATAAGCTAGCACTAATGCGGAATGACACATAGATAGACAGTGAAATTGCTCCCATTGTTAGAAACAGCAATGTCCACAATGAGTTTTCAATAATAACGGTAAACCTATTAGAATGACCTTGTAACGAGCTTATGGTCTCTTTTTTAGCAATCATCAATTCCTTTTTTATGAGAGACAGTCTTGGAATATATTCTTCTGCAATATAGCTTTTTGCTCCTTCTTGATCTTTAAAACTGAGGAACCCTTGAACATTATTTATTATGAGGAGGTCGAGTAGAGTTATGTCTGTTTTAAATTTTTTTAAAGACAATGGCATTGGACCGTTTTTTTCTTCAAGATGGCTCTGATCTTCTTCAATAAATGAATTAAATTCTTCCATAAATTCACAGCAATTGGCTTTAGAAAGTGAGCTTTTCACAATGTATTCTTTTAAATTAATCTCTTCTTCCCAATGCGATAGCCAAAGATACTCGGGGATATTGTCAGTTTCTATTATATTGCTCACATTTTTAATCTCTTCAATGGATTGAACAAATATTAGAGAAAAACCACTTAGTAAAAAAGTAAGTAAAAGGAGGATGGTAAGTATTTTACTACGAAATGAGACTCTATGAAGCATTTTAAACATTTCCATCCTCCTCCTTTTTTTCTAGTTTTCTTTAAATGGTAATTCACCTTTAGTAAACTTATCCATTTCTGTTTGAATAAGGTTCTTCTCTTTTTCTGTAAACATTGAGCCAAATCGTGCTAATCGATACACTTTATCTTCCTCAGTTAACATAACTTTTCCTGTTGGTATACCCTCAACACTAAAGAAATCCTTCATGATCGCTACATAGACTTCTGGAACCTCATTGAGGACACTAGTTAAGACAACATTCTTGCCCATGTAAGACTGGTCATCAATGTACCCGATAACATAGATTCCGTTCTTTTTAGCATGATCTATAACGTTTTGGTTATAGGCATTCCCTTTTGAGTAAATAACATCTACACCCTTTTTAAGTAAATCGTCCATTACTTCGACAGCCATTTTCCCATCATCTCTACTTCCTACCACACTATAATAATAAGTTGATTCAGGAAGATAGTAGTTTAGACCAGTCTCAAACTCTATGTTATTTTCTCGGTTATCAATCGCGTCAAGAATAGCAATTGTGTTACTTTTTGTTTTTAGTGTAGCTGCATAGGCAGCAAAATACTCAATATTCCCTTGATCAAATGTATAAACAGCTTGATTGGGATGCTCAGCTGTACCGTGTACCGTAACAAATTTAACCTCAGGAAATGTAGGGGCTAGTTCTGTAAAAACATCTGAGAACTCACGACCATGACCAATGATAACCATTGATCCTTTATCTATTGCATCTGTTATTGTCTCTTCCATTAGTGGTTTTGTGTTAATCTCACTATGCAAATCAACTGTAACTGGGTACTTCTCTTCCATTTTTACTTTCCCTTTAAAGGCTAGACTTCCCCAACTCTGATCAACAATGACATCAGAGGTAATAACTGTTATCTGCTTCTTTTCTGATGGTGCAACTGAGTCTGTATCATTTAAGATTCCTTTTGTTTTAATCAGGATGGTCAAAAGAATGGCTAAAACAACAATCATTGTGACAAGAAGTATAATTCTAAGCTGTTTGGTTTGTCGCATACTAGTCTCTCCTTTATAGATACCTAAAGATTATATCTTTTTTTAATTATAGCGAAAATTCACCCACTTTGGGTACAATTTTCTACTTTTTTTTACATGAAGCGACAAACCTTTCTTCCCATAACAAAATAAACTTAGTCTCAAATTAGAAACTAAGTTTATCTAATACAATTCCTTGCAGAAATTCCTCATAAAGACTTGAGAAACAATATGGTCTAAACAAGTTAGCTGCATGACCGGCATGTTTAAGTTCTTTATAAAAGACTTGTGGATTAATCTTGTCAAGTTCCTGTAAGCATGATTTATAAAGAGGATCATGGTCACCCATTACCCAAAGAATCGGGATCTGCAACTGTTTTAAATCATTTTTTAAATCATATTTTAGCCGATGTTCAATTGCATTAATTAAGATGTCTGGTTTCAGATCAAGAGCAAATTGATAATAGACTTTACGTGAAATAATGGCGTACGGGTCAAGAATTCGATTCTTTGGGTAAATGGCATTCGTATACTTCTTTAACCACAATTCATAGGGCTCGCTCCGCTTATCCCAGAAGTCCTGGAAAACACTAAACAAACTGGAAGGCGAATTATAATGCCCTCCAATACAACACATGCTCTGCACTTTTTCTCTCCATTTATTCGCAAAAATGATACTAGGATAGCAGCCATAACTGAGAGAGCATAAATGAGCTTTTTCAATACCATTTTCTTGGAAAATCCGTTCTAATTGTTTTACCAATTGTTCAAGGGTAAACTCAACATCATTTTTTCCTATATATTGGCCGTGTCCAATTAAATCATAGCTATATACCTTGTAATCTTCTTTAAAATGATCAATCTGTTTACGAAATGCCCTTTTCGTTCCCGTTAATCCATGGATAAAGACAATGGTTTCTTTCATTATGCCTCCATTGGTCGATTATGAAATGAGGTTATTTATCTAGTGTAACGGGTGAATGTAAATTTTTTCAGGATAAAAGGTAAATATTCTTTCATTTCTTTCATTATATAGTCCTTTAATCGAAAAAAAGATTTGACAAATTTGTGAACAAAAATAGAATAGTATATAAGGGGTTGATCTAAGATGAATAAAAAACAATTACGTACTATGACTTTCGGAAGAAGAATGACAAGTATAGGTTTAGTTGTCGGCTTTATGATATTTTTAAGCAGCTTTTTTGTAAGCGGTATCAAACAAGATTACATTCTTTCTATTGGACTAAGTATTATGGTGACTTCTATGCTGCTTTTTGGATTTGGTTTATTTTTAATGCTTATGCAAGAGGTTAGCGATTCGAGGCAGAGAGTTTGATCGTAAAATAAAGATTCCTTTGGTTACCACTCAATTGCTTTTCCTCACTTCACGGGCATCTGAGGACCTCTGTATCTCATTTAGTTAGTTCTTCATCTCCGAGTGATTGTCTAAGATTCTTATTCTTTTGGATAATAAAAAAGCTTGGAAAGTTCTCCAAGCTTTTTTTGGCTTAATCTGCAATTATATTTGTGTTTTACAACTTAACATCCCTCATGTGATTCTCCGCCCCATTCATGAGGTTATATGTTATTCTAAAAGGTCGTTATTAATGCCCAGCATGCCCAGAGTTCAAGACCCAAACTGACCCGACTACAATGACTACGGCACAGAATACACCATATCCAATATTAATTATCTGTGTCTTCTTGTCCTCTCCCTCATTCACATGCATGAACATAAACAGCTGAAGGCCTGCTTGAATGACAGCAAGTGAACCTATTATCCACATGATTACGGTAAAGGATAAGGATGTTTTAAGGGCAATCCATGCGGCTACTAAGGTTAAAACCATAGATGTGATAAATCCAAAGACATGGCTAATTGGAAAACGTTTTTCCATCTACCCCACCATCCCTTTCAAATACACGAATGTGAAGATAAAGATCCAAACCACATCTAGAAAGTGCCAGTACAAACCAATGATAAAGGTTTTTCGAGCGGTAACTGGCGTTAATCCTCTTCGCAGCAGCTGGATGATAATCAATGTTGCCCAGCCTATTCCCATTGCAACGTGCAAGCCGTGTGTGCCAAGTAAAACGAAGAAGCTAGATAGAAAGGCACTTGTCTGCATCGTTGCTCCTTCATGAACGTAGTGCATAAATTCATTAACCTCCATGTAAAGGAAGCCTGCACCTAATAACAATGTAAGAATGAGCCATATTAGTAAGCCTTTTAGATTGTTACGACGCATTTCAAAGATGGCCACTCCACAGGTGAAACTACTGATTAACAATAGGAAGGTCTGTATCATGACTTCTTTTACCATCATGATATCCTTAGGCGTAGGTCCCCCGGCATATCGTTCACCGAGGACCCCATAAACAGAGAAGAGTGTAGCGAATAAAACAATTTCAGCACCAAGGAAAATCCAGAAACCAAGTATATTCATCCGATTTTGTTCAGATTGGTATTCAAGTGGCAAAGCTGTATTCACATTAGCTGACATGATTGTTCACCTCTCCCTCTACATTTCTCCAAGTACGTTCTGTTTTAGCAACCTCATCCACACTTACATGGTACCCATCGTTGTAATCAAATGACCGATAGATGAGACCCGCAATAATTCCAACCCCTGCTACTATCGCTGCAATATGTGCTTCAAATACTAGGAAGAATCCTGCTATACCGAAGAACACACACATCATAAATGGCAATCCTGAGTTACTCGGCATGTGGATCTCTTCAATTTCACTTTCCTTTAATGTTAACCCTTCATTGGTCTTCTTCATATACCAGAAGGCATCCATTGACTTTACTTCTGGTAGCTTTGCAAAATTATAGTGCTGAACAGGGGAAGCTGTCGCCCATTCTAGTGTTCTAGCATCCCATGGATCACTTGAGATGTTACGATCCGCGTAGCGAATACTCCAATAAATGTTATAGCAAAATGCCGCAAATCCAATGGCTAATATAACTGAACCAATCCCGGAAACTAAGAACAAACTAGAAAATCCTGATTCAGCAGAGTACGTGTAAGCACGTCTTACCGCACCTTTTAAGCCAAGGAAGAACATCGGCATGAATGTCACGTTAAATCCGATCACAAACAACCAGAAGTGAACCTTCCCTATTTTCTCATTTAACATATATCCAAACATCTTTGGCCACCAGTAGTAGAGACCTGCAAAAACCGCAAACACTACACCTGGTATTAATACATAATGAAAGTGAGCAACCAAGAACAGTGTATTATGATATTGGTAATCCGCTGCCCCCATTGCTAGCATGACACCCGTCACACCCCCGATAACAAAGCACGGCACAAAGGCTAATGCCCAAAGCATCGGCGTCGAAAACTTGATTCTACCTTTCCTCATCGTGAAGAGCCAGTTAAAGATCTTCACTCCAGTCGGTACAGCAATTAACATCGTAGTAATCGAGAAGAATGAGTTAACTAGGGCACCAGATCCCATTGTGTAAAAATGATGCACCCAAACCAGCATACTTAAAATCGCAATACCGGCAATCGCATAAACCATTGACTTGTATCCATATAGTGATTTACGTGAGAACGTTGCAATGATTTCTGAAAATATCCCAAATGCAGGTAGGGCAACAATGTATACCTCAGGATGTCCCCATAACCAAAACAGGTTTGCCCAAAGCATATCGCTTCCTCCACCTGAAAGAGTGAAAAAGTGTGTCCCGTACAGGCGATCAAACATCATCAATGCAAGGGCAACAGTAAAAATCGGGAATGCCGCAACAATGATGACTGAAGTAACAAGTGTTGTCCAAGAGAACATTGGCAAACGCATTAGCTTCATACCTTTTGTACGCATTTTCAGTATAGTTACTATAAAGTTAATCCCCGTCATCAACGTCCCAATCCCCGCGATTTGTAGGGCAATGGCATAGTAGTTGTTCCCTATTCCTGGACTGAATTCTTTACCTGCTAGTGGAAAATAAGAGGTCCAACCGGCATCCGGTGATCCTCCAATGACAAACGAGATGTTAAATAACATGGCTCCACTCATAAACAACCAAAAGCTCAGTGCATTTAACTGAGGGAATGCAACATCTCTTGCTCCAATTTGTAGCGGAATGACAACATTCATGAGTCCAATTAAGAATGGCATTGCCATGAATAAAATCATGATCACACCATGCGTTGTGAAGATTTCATTATAGTGCTGCGCATCTAGAAGCTTCATCTCAGGTCTGGCCATCTGGGCCTTCATGAGAAGACCATCCATTCCCCCTCGGAAAAACATCAGGACCGCAGCAATAATATACATGATTCCGATGCGCTTATGATCAACTGTTGTAATCCATTCTGTCCAAAGCCATTTCCACTTTTTAAGATAAGTAATACCCGCAACCATCCCAATCATCGTGAGTAGGATAGATATTTGTGCGCCTAGTATTAACGGGTCACCAGTTATCAATACTTCATCCCATCTAATGCCCATCATGGTCACCTCCGTTTGGATCTTCCTCTTCTACATGCTCATCCTGACTTTCTGGTTCTTTTTCTGATTTATATTTGTAGTTATCATCTGATTCAAAGGTCTTCCCTTGATAGCCATGATAGCGGTATAGCTCGGGATTCGTGTATGATTTGGAATCAACATCTGCATGATTCACCCATTCTAAATGCGTGTTCGAGAAGGTTAACCGACCTAAATGCGTGGGCTTTAATAGCTTCTCATACTCAGATTCCGTTAGCTTTGGAGCCGTATCCTGCACTTCCCTTACCCACTCGTCAAAATCAGCCTGAGTTTGAGAAAGAACTTCAAATTCCATTTCCGTGAACCCTCGACCATTAAAGTTCGAATTTCTACCCAAATAAGATCCTGGGTTATCAGCGACTAGGTACATTTGTGTTTCCATCTTACTCATCGCATACTTCTGACCACCTAGAGCCGGTACCCAGAACGATTGCATCGTACTAGCTGATGTTAATTTAAAGTCAATTGGCGTATCTTCAGGAATATTAACGTAGTTTACAGTCTCAATTCCAAGTTCCGGATAACTAAAAATCCATTTCCAGTCTGCAGACGTCACATTAATCGTAACCGGCTCCTTTTCCTCAAATCCCTGTGGAACCTCTTCAAGGTCATATAACGTTGTAACCGTTGGAATGGTTAAAGCAGCTATAATGAGAATTGGAATACCTGTCCAGATGATTTCGAGCATCGTGCTACCATGCTCTTCTGGAGGCTCATAATCCATGTTCTCTGGTTTTTCACGATATTTCCAAACGATAAATATAAATAATCCAAACACAACAATAATAACTAGCAGCATCCACATCAAGGACCAGTTGATCAGTTCCATAATGCTTCTTGCTACTGGACCCTGTGGCTCAAAAACAACCATATTTGTTTCACAGCCGCTTAGAAAGAGAGCAAGCATGAATGTTGAAAGTAAAATCATGTTCCTTTTTAGCTTCATTGTTTTCACATCTCCTTATAGAGGAAGAGTATTGTAAACGAATTGTGAAGATTGTTCAGTATTTCACAAACGTGTCACAAGTAAATAGAAGTTTGTTAAGTAATTCACAAACTTGATGAAAAATATAGATTGCTCATCTTTTCACAAGCCACTTGAAAAAATATATTTCCTAGTCAATTTCAGCTAGGATTCGACTTTGTAAATGAATTGTATCACATACTTCCTAGAAAGGCTGTGACAGAAATTAGTACAGATTGTGGCGAAAAAGTGAAGTTGATATCCCATTTTGTGTAGAACATGCACAGAATGTTTTTTTGTCCACACAACCTAGTCATTCTCCTTTTGTTTGATGGTTTTTAGAAGAAAGTCCCATTGTATTGGCCAAAACTACTTATCCTTTAGAAACTATCCACTATTTTATAGTCAACTCTCTTTCAAAGATCAAAAGGGAAGTGATTGGCTCACTCCCCTTTCTAATTATTCCTATTTATATAATTAATCCTCATCCTTAATGTCAATATCCTCTGGAATCGGTTCATTTAACACTTCTTCTACCAATTTTTTATACTTCTCCATTTGCTCGATGTGCGAGTTAAATTGGTCTTTATAAACCATATACTGCTCACCGTCATGTATGGCACGTACTTTTCGTTCCTGAATTAATCGCTCGAGAGCAGATTCTGATAATGATAGGTACTCGGATGCTTCTTTAATGGTTAGGTACATTTGATTCTCCTTTAACTTATTCCTTTTACTTATTTTAATGCAAGTTAAGTATTTAGAGCAATCAGTTCTTATATCTCATCCCTATCATGAATTCTCAATTGCTGTTTTGCAAACTCTCTGTATAGTGCATGTGATTCATATAGTTCCTCATGTGAACCTACACTTGTTACCCTACCTTTTTCTAAAAAAATAATTTGTTCGGCTTCCACAATTGTTGAAAGACGGTGAGCAATCACAAGTGTTGTACGACCTATCATTAAGTTCTTCAAAGCTTCCTGGACAACAATTTCGGATTGACTATCAAGACTTGAAGTGGCTTCATCCAGCATTAGAATTTCAGGGCTTCGTAGAAGGGCTCTTGCAATGGCGATTCGCTGGCGCTGCCCTCCTGATAGCTTGATTCCTCTTTCTCCAACCTCGGTTTCATAGCCGCTTGGTAGGTCCAAAATAAATTCATCCGCATAGGCCATTTTCGCAGCAACTTTTATTTTCTCTTGTGGGATGACTCCTTGTAATCCGTACGTAATATTATCTCGGATTGTTCCGGAATAAATAGGGCTATCTTGTGAGACATAACCAAGAAGTTCGCGCCAGGACTTTAAGGAATAATTGGTAATTGATTCTTTACCAAATTGAATTTCACCTTGTAGAGGTTGATAAAACTGCTCAATCAATGAAAAAAGGGTCGTTTTCCCGCTTCCACTTGGACCGACAATCGCTGTTACTTTCCCCTTTTCAGCTGTAAGGTTTATATCTTTTAAGATGGTTTCAGAGGAATCGTATCCAAATGAAATCCCTTTGAAATGCAGTGCCTGCTCCTTGAGCGTGACAGACTTCCCCTCATGTAATTTTTCTTCTTCAAGATTAAGAATGGACAACACTTTTTCAGTAGCTCCGACTGTTTTCTGAAACTGAGTGAGAAAGACGATGATTTGCGTAATTGGCATAATAATTTGAAATAAGTATATAAAGAACGCGGCTAATTCACCAGCCGTCATTGCACCTGATGTAACACGGATTCCACCAAATCCTATAATGTAATGAGTACGAGTATGATGATAATAAAGGAAGAAATAATAGGTGACAAGATGGCATGTATCGTACCTTCCTTTATTCCTAATGCATACAATTTTTTAATCCCTATTTGGCCTTTCTTAAATTCATTTTCTTCTGCATTTGAAGCCTTTTCAAGTCGAGCCTCTGATAAAAAATTTGTAATATTTGCAGAAAAGCTAGCCGCCTCAGTTTGCATTCCCTTCGAAATTTCTGTCATTCTCTTACCTACAGGAATCAGAAACAGCAAGGAAATAGGGATAATTGAAAACATCACAAGTGTGAGTGGCCAATCTAAATAAAATAAAACAATGATCGCCCCTACAACAGAAATAATCCCTGTGATAAAGCCTGTCAAATGCTCTGTAATTAAATCTTTAATTACACCTGTCATTAGTCATTCGACTAACGGAGTCACCTGTTTCATGAGAATCATAGTACGGAATTGGAAGTATAAGTAGCTTCTCCCAGAGACGTTCTCTCAGTCTAGCAATCACATGCTGTCCGACCCGAGCCAAAATATAGACCGATACGCCCCCTGCTATTGCTTGGAGGAAAAAGGCAATTTTAATACCTGCAATGACTCCTTTGCTTAGTGAATCTAAACTAAAATTATCGATAATTTGACTAGTTAACAATGGGATTCAAGTCCAGCAATCGTGGTAAGCAAGCTAAGAAATAGTGAAAGGCCGAACAGCCATTTAGGTTGGTTCCGTTGCTTTAAGTAGGGTAATTAGCTGTTTCCATTGACCCTTTTCATAGGTAGGTTCCATGGTTTAGTCCTCTCCGATTGAAAAATCCAGTATTTCCACATTATAATATGATTCCAATGGCTTTGTATAAGGATATGTATGTGGGGGATATAAAAAGCTCGGTACTCATTGGTTATGTGATCTAAGGTGAGACTAGTGAATTAAATCTAATCAAAATCTGAATAGCTTCGAATTTTCGGTTTTCCAAAACCGGATCAATTACCCCTAATCGCGTAAATTCTTGTTTAGATGACAAATCTACTAAATAGACCTTACTTTTTTCTGAATTCCTACCTTGTTTCCATGCAGAGGAATGTAAATCTCATCTAGTTAAGTGAGCTTTAGAGAGATTATGATAGGTTTGCGGTTTGTCTAAATCATATATAAGCGGAAATCTGAATATGTAAGCCAAATTCAGGATTTGTGATCCGTTTTTCATTTTTTTAAGCCGAAGTTCAAATATATGAGCCGAAACACTACATTTATAAGGAATTATACATAATAAACCAATATCTTCACTGAGCACCAGAAGATACACCAACATAAAAGTCACGTAAAAATTCCGATTTAGTATTTAGTAAAAGGAGATCCCAAGCACCTTGTCCATTCAAAAAGAAAGCAAGCTTAAAAATTCAGCTTGCTCAAAGATTCTAATAAACCCTTCTACGGTTGTTTAGTAATCAACTATCACCAAATCCATCCAGCAGCTTTGCATATTAGAAAGACACGCTTCATAAAACAATTCTGGACAGCCTGCACTCACTGCAACGTTGTGATGGGGGTCTCTACTAGTAAGTTCAAGGTCCAAATTTCCATATTTCTATCAATGGCAAGATCAACTCCGAAGTTTCCATAATGATAAAATGTATCTAATTTAGCTGCGAATGTAATAGCAATGGCTGCCATTTTACTTCTAAGTTCCGCAGACTCATCTTTTGTCATTTCATATACTCGAAGTAAGGTAGTTTCCCCAATCTCAATAGTGCCTCCACTCGCTCGATTACTTAAGATGCTCTCCTTTGGACCTACCTTGCAAAAAGACCTTTATCCTTCTTAGTCTCCGGTAGAATCCTTAACCACAATCATACGAAAATCAATTTTTCTTTTTTGATGCGTTGTTATGTCTAATGCCTTCTGGATTATGAATTCATTTTCCCTTAATCTACTTTTAAGAAACTCAGATGCTAGATTCCAGTCCGAAAAAGCATGTTCTTTGTTTTGCCCTTTTTTTCTATATCTCAGGAGAAACCCATTTTTGTTTGTAGAGAGTTCCATAATTCCTTTACCTAAGCTTCCGTTTTTCGGCTTGATAAAAACTTTTTGGCATTTTTTTAATAAATGATACACATCAATAGTGTCTTTAAACAAGATCGTTTCAGGTAAATGTTTGGCCAGTTCAGGATTAGGTTTGTAACCATTCATACATATCCCATTTAGTAAAACGATAGTTATTAAATATCTTCTTTCCAATTAATGATTCAAAATATATTCTCCATTTTTCATTTAAAGAAACTCGACTAAAAACTGCACCAGGTTGCGGGTATATACCCCTAATCCAATCTCCTTTATCTGGGTCATATAAATAACCTTTAACAGTCGACTTCTCTTGATCCACTCCAGATAAAGAAAAAGCTTTGATTGTCCCACCAACTTGATCAAAGTGATGAATATACCTCTTTAACTTGCCCTCTATTCCATTTACCCACTTTTCTGAACTAGGAAGTAAAATCCCTATGAAAGGACCTAGAACAAGTTCAGCATTATGGTAAATTAACTCATACCTTCTCGACTCACTAATAAACAGTTTGTTCATAAGATCCTCCGAGATCACAGGCTCCCGTTCAGTTCTACTTTTAGAAACATTTACGTTTACCTTTTCTGTAAGAATTCCATGTCTCAAACGAATAAGGGCCCTTGTCGGAAATAGTAAGCCGTTTGGCTAGGAATTTGGGGATAATAATCACATTTTTAAGTTGGGTGTTCTTCTTTATTGCATAAGCTTCCATTTCTCATGCACCTCTATCATTATCTTCTCTTTTATTACTATATGTGGAATTCAATGAAATGCTTTTGCAACTAAACAGAAACTTGTTTCTAAAGATTCTTAGATTTTGAGTAAAATAAGAACCCAACTTATTAAATATAACGGCCCTCATCTTTGGCGGTTCATTTTTTAAATCGTTTTGTCTGTAAAATAATGACTATAATATATCTAAAATGGTACTATTATGATAATCTCAAGCTTGTAAAAGGAGCTATCTATGAAAATCCATTATGAAATACTAGAGGAAGACTATGTCGCTTTTAACTTGCATCATGCACGTCATTCGGAAACAATCAAACGTTCACTTAAAATTCAACGCCTCATCGGTCCCCTACTTTTTATTGTGATGCCATTTCTATTTGCCCGTGATGACCAGTTACTTTTTATGATTATGCTCGGGATGATGACTTTACTTGGATTTACTTGGTTTTTTCTCTTTCCGATATTTATGAATAAAAGCATTGAGAGAACAACGAGAAGGATGATAAAAGAAGGGAAAAATTCCAATATTCTAGGCAAACGAGAGATGACCCTTACGTCCGAGGGGATTTTTGATGAAGGTGAGACAAATTCAACAAAATCACAGTGGTCTACAATCGAAAAGTTCATGGATACAGACGATTACTTCTTCATTTATAACAGTTCTGTAAGTGCCTATATTGTTCCCAAGCGTACCTTTACTAAAGAAGAGGATCGAGCTGAATTTGTGAAGTTTATAGAACAATCTATAAACAAAGGGGCCTAACCATGATTGAACAATTCACAATTACCATTACCCCATTCAACCGAGAAAGAACGGAACGTGTGTATGTCCCAAACAATTACGGTGAATCAAAAAAGGCATATTCTGTACTCTACATGCATGATGGGCAAAATTTGTTTCGTGATGAGGACGCAAGCTTTTGGGGTGTCATGGGGAATCGCTGATTATCTAGAATAAGGAGTCAAAAGTTGAGGTGATTTCTATGAGTACAATTAGTCACAAAAAGGGAAATCAGGATCAATTTTTACTTATGTCTATTTTGCGACTCCTCACACAGGCCATGTTAATTGGTGTGAAAGCAGGTTTGGACAGAGGGTTCAACATTCTTGTATGCATGGCTAGCTGTTATATTTTTTTTATTCTGTGACAAATTTACTGATTTGGCTTTGCATTGGATTAACCGAAATAAACTGTCACTGGATTCTTATCGTCGAAACTCTTGTAGTACTCCATCTTTTCACAATCGTACAGTACGGAGTCTATTATGGATTTTTCATGGTCGGGCTCGTTACGGCTTGTTTGTTTTTTTCTACGCAAACACAGGATTATTTATAGCCTTTTCTATGTGGTACTAGGTGTACTATTTGTTATTTTTCATAATCCTGATTCTGCCATTGTTAGAAGGGGAGTAACTGAGCCACTGTTCAAGTGAAGATTTTGAGATAAAAAACGCATGGATTGTCCATGCGTTTTAACTGGAGCCATTTAAGAAACTTCAGTCTTCTTATCCTTTGACTGTATCAGAACTACACCAGACTTTTGTATTCTTGCTGTCTTTATCTTAGTGAAAAAATAATAATATTTATATCCTACTATTAGAAGCAGCATGATTCTCACCATGATGTTATCCAACATGATGAATGGTATGGCAATCATCATATCTGCTGACAATAGTATCGTCATCTTTTGCCTTAAGGTCATGGCTCTGTCTCTGACAAATTCCTCTAAATGCTTTTTATATAGTTTCGTTCCTTTAAACCAAACTTCAAACTTCTTCGATCCCCTGACAAAACATACAGAAGCCAAAAGTAGAAATGGGGTTGTCGGAAGTAGCGGTAAAATAACTCCCAATATCCCTAGGCCCATGAAAATAAAACCTAGTGTTATATATATAAATTTTCTAATGTTTTTAATATTGCTCACACTCCTTGCAAACTACTGTTTCTATCATAACATGTTCCCCTATTTTTGAGCAGGGCAAATCCTTTCCAGTCGCGGTTTCATAACTTTTCCAAAATATGATATAGTAAATAGGATTCAAAGATTGAAGGGAGTTTTTTTAAGTGACTAAGCATGAAGAACAGAAAGCACTACCACCTAAAACTTGCGAGATTGATCGTCTAGTTACTATGCCTGACGACGTAAATAAGGTTCTTGAAGGCAAGAAAACGGCGACACGTAGAAATGGAAGATATGCCGATGTTGGAGAGATTATGGTCTTAAAAGATAAAAATTTTAGAGTGGACAGTGTGTATTCACAGTCTCTTGGTGAATTAACGGACGAGCATGCTCGCCATGAGGGATATGAAACGGTTGATGAATATAAGGATTCTATTCTTTCCTATCACCCAGGAATGCCATGGCTTCCTCATATGAGAGTATGGGTGCATGAGTTCAGCCCAATTAACGAGTAGAGGGAAATGGATTTACTTTATCGAATCTTACTTTACATTCATGTTATTAGCGTAATTGCATCGATCGGGCCATTCTTTATTCTATTTCCAATTGTAAAGAAGCTAAGAACAGCCATTGAACCTGAAATGAGTGCCTATTTAGATACATTTCGGTTCGTTGTGTGGCTCGCAAAGCATGCAGGTCATGTGCTCGTAGTATCAGGCATTCTACTTGTTATTTTAGGACCCTGGACCTGGGGCACACCATGGATTGTCATGACACTTATCATCCTGTTTGCTTCTTTATTATTTCTAGCGCGAGCTTTCTCGCCAACACTTCGAAAGTTCCAAGAAGAAGACCACAATAAAGATGAACTCGCCTCTAAGCTAAAGCGGTCCATTTGGATTTATATCGTCTTATTGATGGCGATGCTTTGGTTTATGGTAGGGAAGCCCTATCTTTGGTGATTTTGCAGGTAAGGAAAACGATCAGAACGAAGAAACAGATTATTGACACTTAAATCACAGTCTTGAAGTAGACTCAATAAACGACTCAATCAAATTGATTGAGTCGTTTTTCACGAAACGTCAGCTTCCAAAATTCACTTCTCTATTGATCCCGCTACATCATAGAAACTTAGATCAATCTCGGTTTCTTTACCTAATGCTAACTTCGCAAGCTCAGAACCCAGATAGGGGCCACTTGTTAAACCAGAGGCTCCTAAACCATTGGCAAGTAGGATTCCTTCAAAGTTGGGCAAGGCACCTATGACAGGGAGAAAACCGGGTGTGAACGGACGGAATCCTACTCTTGTTTCTACCATCGTACATTCTGCTAAACCTGGTGCAACAGCCATTGCTTTTCCTAAGACTTCATTCAGTCCTCCTACGGTTACTCGGTAATCTTGCCCTGCGTCATCCTCATGTGTTGCCCCAATCACAATCCGACCCTCGCCAAGTGTAAGAATATATTGATCATTTGGCGGCATGACTACTGGCCAATGACTTGTATCCCTGTTCGGCATTTCGAGATGAACAATTTGGGCCTTTTGAGATGTAACAGAAAAATGAACACCAAGTGGCTGCAAAAGTTCTTTCGCCCAAACACCAGCCGTAACAATGACTTGATCAGCATTCAAACTAGTTTTCCCTAGCTTTATTCCTGTCACACGGTTATTCGTGTGAAGAAGTGAGGCATCCCCCTGTAAAAATACAGCCCCGTTCTTTATGGCAGAATTAATGAGAGCATTCCGTAATGCCCGACCATTTACACGTGCACCGCCACTAACATAAACAGATCCGTATTCCTCTGAGAGCAATGGAAACATTTTTTTTGTTTCCGCAGGTGACAGAATAGTAATTTCACCTATTTCTGGTGCGTCCTCCCGGCGTTTGCGCGCTCTCTCTGCCATCTTCTCTAGCTTATCTAGATCTGTGTGTAAGCAAATTGCCCCGACACGACTGTATCCAGTGTCTTTTTCGCCTACTGCTTCGAGCTCAGAAATTAAGCTTGGATAGTATCTCGCTCCACCTTTTACTAGCTGGTACCAGGCTTTGTTCCGCCTTTGCGAAAGCCACGGACAAACAATTCCCGCTGCCGCATCTGTTGCTTGTCCTCGGTCATGGCGATCAACCAACGTTACATTAGCTCCTAATTTTGCAAGATGATAGGCTGTAGAAGCACCGAGTATACCTGCTCCAATTACAATGATATTTCGCATGGAAGAAACTCCTATACCCATTAATATTTTTTACAGTCAAGAACATCAATAATGTAATCTAGTATTCAGCTTTCTTTCTAAAACAATTTAAAAATCCCTGCCTTAGGCAAGGACTAAAAATCTTACTTATATCCTATTTATAATACACTTTCTCAACATTATACTTTGCCTGGAGTGTATTAATGGCATACGTCTCATATAGATCTCGTTCCATTGCATCTTCAACGATACATACAGCAATTTTGTAAACTTCATCTCTGTGTATCTTCATAGGTGAAACCGTATCCTCGAAATGCTTTTTAATTCGTTGTCTTAGCTTGCGTGCCTTCCCAACAAAGAGAAGTTCATCATGAATATTAAAAAAGAGAAAAATACCACCTTTGTCCCTTGGAATCAGATGGAAATCGATAAAGCCATTGATTGCCTCTATGACTGGTTCCCCTTCTTTAAAAATTTGCTTTCTTTCAGTGATCGTTACACTCGGTGTTGGTAGTTCAATTTTTATCAAAATTCGTCACGTCCTTTTTATGTATAGCATTTATTTTACCATAAGATAGTAAAAACGAAAAATTGTGATGACCGTTCTCTGAATAAGGATTTCTACTTAATAAGGAAGATCATCATCTTCCCACATCAATTCTTTTTGGCTCTCTCTCTTCTCTTTCATGCGTTGATTATGCAACTGTTTCATTACTAAAGCTTGATTAACCTTCTGTTTTTCCTCTGCGCTAAAAGTTAAACCCAGTATTTGTAATTCATTTAAGGCACAGAGTAAATCAACTCCATACCACTTCGCATATCTTCTAATTACATTTTTACCCTGATTTTCTTTCACCCAAACCTTCGCATTAAGTAGACGTACTTGTTGGCCCCAACGCTTTCGACGAGGACCAAGATATTTATTATGTTTATTTGCCAACAAAGTTCTCTCCTTAAATTTACATAAACAAAAAACACCCAGCGTGGGTGCTACCATCCATACATAGATTATAACAAAGACTCATATTGTCTTCTTCCATAAAGAATGCTTATTTCAACTCTCCAGGCATCTACAATATAAAAAAACCAAATAATTATGTATGACCAATATGCGATATCCTTTAACACGAAGTGCAGGGTTTTTTATTAATGGACAGCGCATTGGCAATTATGTAAGCGATACGATACTTTCTATAATGTCATCATATAATTTAAAATGATTATCCCTTTTACTCAGAATGATATGCTCCAAAAGCGATTGTTTTAAAAAAAGTTCAAATAGAATTGTTATAATAATCATTTGAAAAAAGAAAGAGAGATCTTGTTTAGACTGGCACCTATGTCAAGGACACTAAATGGAGCAGCAGTTGAATTACAAAAGTTACTGAAGCAAATCAAGAGCGCTTCAAGTTCAGCACAAGCGTAACAGTTGAAGCTGATGGCGTTCACGAAATCTCAATTAAGGCGGTTGACACTGAAGGAAACGAAATTCAGATCATGAGAAGACCTGTATTCGTTGATACTACACCTGCCACTTTGAACGTTACAGCACCATCTCATGTGGCAAATACAGTTGCAACGACAAACCTTTCCATCTCTGTTCAAGATAACTTCGATCAAATTCGTGTGTACGTGAACGATGACGAAGTGAAGTTCAACGCTGGGATGAGTTCATGGTCAAAAGCAACACCTTATGACAAACCTTTAATTCAGAAGTGAACCTAAAGGAAGGTAACAATACCTTTACAGTACGCGTTGTTGATTTAACTGGAGCAACGACCACACAAACAGTAAACATTTACCGTTTAAGTCAAGGAGAAATGCCAGAAATTCAGTCTGTAAGCGTGACACCTAACAAAGATGTCAGCATTAAAAAGCCAGCCGCCATCAGTGCAGCTGCAAACCAATCGCTTACTTGGTCCGTTAAGGTAGTCAATCCAAGTGGGGTTGAAACACAGCTTAAAGAAGCTACTGGAACAAACTTTAGAACAGTTTTTGTACCGGATAAAAAAGCTAAAAATGGCGTTTACTCAGTGGTATTTAGCGGAGTGAACGAGCAAGGTATTGAGGTAGCATCGAAAGAAGCAACCTTCCGTATTGGAAGATAACAAAATGAAATAATTAATTGACTGTAATAAGAAAGAGAGCGAATGTCCGAAATGGATGATTTGCTCTCTTTTTACTTTTCCTCCAAGTAGAGTGGTTCACAAAGTAAACTTGGTAGTTCATAAAACTAAATACATTAAAAGAGTGATTTTTGGCAAACATCATTGTTGTGAAGAATATAATAAACTATTCAAATGAGATAGGGGGACATCTATCATGAGATTCAACCATTTCTCCAGAGATCAAAAAACAAGGGCAGCCTTCAAGGACTTAGATGCGATCCTTCATTCAAAGCCTGTTTTGCTGTTTGAATATTCTGTCGTTGCCATTGTCATTACAGGCATCATTAGTAGCTCCATTTCAACCATTACCTTCCTTCCATTACTATTTATAGGGACATCCTTCCTTTTGTTCTTCATCCATTCATTAGTTTATGGTAATTGGATCCGAATACTCAGGAGTAAAGAGAAACCTTAAAAATGACGGTTCATGGGAGTTATGGCAGGTTTGAGGCATGCCGGAATTCATTTATGAGCGGAAAACCGGATATATCGTCCGTTTTTCATTTTTATAAGCCGAAATTCTACTATATAAGCCAAAATACCATCTTTATCAGAAATTATACAAAAATAACCAAAATTAGTCTCTTTAATACCCCTTCCGTTTCTACACAAAATAAGAGGACAGATAAATTCTGATTGAATGAAAGAACCCTCCACAATGGAGGGTTCACACTTTTATTGATGAGCAATTTTCTTTATATTTTCCTGAAGCTGCGAGATACGTTTCAATCCATCCTCACGTAGTCGCTTGTTCTCTTCTTCAATCGATTTTGTCTCCTGCATACCTTTTACAATGGTATTCCAAGATTCCTCAATTGTTTCAATTTTAACGCTCGGTCTTCCTGCTAGCTTAGCAATCTCCACACTTTGACTCGAGATATTTTCAGCATTTCGCTTTAACATCTCATTTGTACGTCGATCTAATTCACTCATTGAATCCGCCACAAGCTTTTGACGCTTAGCAGTTACCGCTTGGATAATACCATTCTTGAAGATTGGAATCGTAATAACAAAGGCCGAATTAATTTTTCCAATTAGCTTTGTATTACCACGTTGTAGTAAGCGAATTTGTGGAGCTGTCTGTAAAGATACCATCCGAGCCATTTCTAAATCGTAAATTCGTTCCTCTAGTGTTTGCATGGCATTTTTTAACGAATCTAATTCTAGCTGTGCCATTTGATCCCCATTTGCCACTTTTTGCTCAATGGAAGGCAATAAGTTAGTGAGTTCATCCAACTTAATTTGGCCTGCCACCACATATTTTTCGAGTGACATATAGTAATTAATGTTATTTTCATACATTTCTTCTAGTGTAACTGTTGATCTAGTCATTTCATCCTTATACTTGGATATCTCAACATTAACCTTTTCAATTTCGCCGCCCAATGATTGATATTTACCGAAGATTTTTTCAACCATATCATTACTTTGTTTAAAAATTTTACTTAGAAGTCCGCCTTTTTTCTCTTCAAAATCCTTCTTATCAAAACGGTCCATAATTTTCCCTAGTTGCTTAAACATTTCACCTGAATCGGTTACACTCGTTGAACGAATCATGGAAAGAATTCGATCTGAGAATTGCGAGATCTGTATGGCAGGCTCTTTTCCGAATTCTAATAATTCCATTTGATTCTTCACATCTACTTGCTGTGCTAACCTCATAACCTCAGGGTCCTTGCGAAGCTGTACACGAATATCATTTGCTTTTGCTTCTGTGATCTCTTCATTCTTCTCTAGGGTCGTTACTTGAGTATCATTAGTCATCAGTTTCACTCCTAATCTAAAATTTTATCGATTTAATAAGCTTTTTAAAAAAGGATGGTTCCTTAAATTCTTGTTGAAAGGACATTTCTTCGAGCCAATGCGTATCAAATGCACTAGACTCAATAAACTGCTCTATACAGTTGTGACCTGGTGGGTTATATAAAACAATATCTACCCCTAGCTCATTAAATAGTAAAAGCCTTGCTGCGTCTGAGCGAGTTAGAGACCCATTGATCTCTGTGTTAAACAAAACAATCTTTGGAACGTCCTGAGAGTAATCAAAAAGCTGCATTAATTGTAAGTGGTTAGGTGCAATATCAGTCGCTTGCGTAAATAAATACATCTGAACATCCAATAGTTTTTCATTGTTTTTCGCAATAAGTCTTGGATCTGCACATATCTTTGAAATGACAAAAGCAATTGCATACTGCGTCCCAACAGGAAGATGCTTATATTGCCACCAATTACTATCGATCATTTTTTTTGGATCAAGCTTGCCCTCTTTACCTAGTGCATGCTGGTAATGAAATTTATGATTCGCTACCACTTCTTTCGTAAAAGGAAAACTTCGAACTAATTCTGTGTTTTTCAATTCAGAAAGCTTTTGTAATCGGTCCCAATATTCTTTATTATTTGAAGAAATCCCCATAATTTTCGCGAAGATTGAGGGAATTTGAACCGTATCTTTTGTAGCTTGGAAATGTGGTCGAACAAACGCTTTTTCTTTTGCAATTAAAAATAATTCGTCATAGGTTGTTTTTAAGGTCACGGATGTTGGGGAATGATTTCTAAATTGCCATGGTTTATAGAAGTGAGAACCCTCTTGAAATAAGATGTTATTAATCTCTTCTGTCGCTCGGTAGGCAACAGTTGACCCGCGATCTGGTTTCTCTTTTGGGAAATACCCTACCTTACCTGTAGCTGGATAGGTAACGATGTGTGAAAAATTCTGGTTCGGATCAATTTCTGAGAACCCATCTTTTCCATCAGGATGGAATAAAAGGACATCACAACCAAGGATCATGAGGTAATAAAGAAAATACAATTGACTCTTTGAAGCGTCTCCATACCAAATAACGCGAGGCATCTCAAGCTCGATGTCAATATCTTCTAACCAAACATGAAGATGATTCCATGACCATTTGACAATGTCCACAAGCAGCCTTCGGAAATCAGGGTTATATAAACCATCCTTATGTTTTTCTTGAAATGTCTCTAAGACAGAAATAAGTGATCTTCTAATATGTCGGTGTAGCACATTATTGGTATGAGGCGGAATTAATCGTTCTCCATCTAAAAAGGCTACAAATCTATTAACTGACAGCCCTTTTTCTTTTTGATGAATCAGGTGAATCCTCTGAACAGCTTGAAAGCGTTCTGGGGAGATTGTTTTATCCAGGATTTCACTCAACACATAAATCTTTTCAGTTATATATAGCTCATGAAGGGAGAGATAATATTCCGATTCATCATAGCTCGTTCCTAGAATTCTCCCTGAAACCTGACAAAAATTATATTCGTTACTTTTCTCATAAGGTGTTCGCTCAGGGAGAGTCTTAAAGAGAGTGAGCTTCCATTTGTCACTATCAATTTTAGCTTGAGTAATTTGAATTTTATTATAATCACTCACGATGTCATCCCCTTTATCTATCCTAAATTTCGGGAGACCGAGGTCATACCTTCTATCGTAGTAAATGACCCATCTTACATTTTTTTCTTCTCTTACTACTTATTGTATCTACACTAGTAAGGAAGTTCAATTCTTTCTGTAATTTTTATCAAGAATTCAGTAGGATGCGGTTATGAACGCACTCTACTATTTCCTCTGATGCCTCTATCCCTGAGGAATTGGTCTTAGAAAGAGTTGGATAGTGGTCTAATACTTCACCATGCAAGGGAGCCATTCCGTTGTGCCCATTTATGATCATTTCATAGTCTAACAATGAGTCTCCTGCTGTAAAAACATTAGTAATCTTCAATTCATTACATAAGAACTTGACCGCTTTCCATTTGTTAATAGGGAAAGGGACAAAATAAAGTTTTCTACCTTGAAGTGACATTTGCCATCCAAGATTTTTTGCCCATTCAGCCAGTTCGGTAATCTCGATTTGTGTAATAAGATTTCTATCAATAATGAGATAGATGAATAGGCTGTCAGCTTGCCTGATTTCTTTTATCCAACGTTGTCCAGGTATTCCTTCTATTTTCTTTATCATTTCCATTAACGACAAACAAGCTTTTAGCTCTTCTTGAATAAAGCTTGACCACTCTTGTACCACTAAACCGTCTTTTAGGATATGAGCCCCATTTGAAGTGACAGCATACTCTGGAATGATCTCGTTTTGGAAAAGTTGAATTCTCTTATATTGACTAATGGTTCGTGTCGTAACTGGGATAAAGTACATTTCATTATTTAGTTTATTCAAAGCAACTTTGGTTTTTAATGAGATATAGGAAATCTCTTTTCCATCAAGGGTTTCAACTACTTCGTAAGGACTGTTTGATGGATATAAATCTAGCATCGTTTTAGAATAGATTAACGTTCGGTCTAGGTCACTTGCAAATGCTCTCATGTGTTTTTCTCCAATTGTTTGATTAGTCCACAGCAGCTATACGACATTCCTGTGTATTCTTGAATAGGAACGCCTCGTTCTTTTGCTAGTAAAAGAATATGCTCCAAATGATGTCTTTCACTTGGGTTGATCAGTATTTTCCATGGAACTCTTCTTAATAGGACTCGTGTTGTTTCTCCAACACCGGGCTTAATATAGTTTAGGTTATCAATCTTAAACTCTTGTTGAATTTTCTCAACGGATTTTAAACCATTCCAAGTAGGTTCTTCATGCGCTTCTAGAAGAGGCTTAAGTTCAGAATCCACCTTTGAAAGGATAGATTGGAATTCAGCCGAAATGGTGTCTACAAAAAAAGTAGAAACATCCTCTGATAACCATTCTTTATAGTACTTTGCCCCATGGAAATCCTTTGGTCCAATCCATAAATCATTAGCTACTGTTCGACTCACTAATCCAGAAACAATTGAGTTTAAGCACGCACTTGGAATTAAGAAATCTTCTCTCGTACCATATAAACTGGAACAGTAGCCTGGGTCTGCTAAAACAGCTAGTTCAGAAGATAATTGCTTATTGTATTTTTGGTTAAAACTCTTTACAGAAGTATCTAGTTCTTTTGTTATGGCGCCTTTACCCGTCCATCCATCAACAAAAACAATGGTATGCTCAGGGTACTTAGATGATATGAATTTTAACGCATTCTCATCAATTCCCTTACCACGGATGATGGATATACTAAAGTGAGGAATGGAGATTTGATACTTGAACTCAATATATCTTCTTATTAATACACCAATTGGGGTACCCGCTCTAGCAAGGCTACAAAGGACAATGTTATGTCCCTTTCTCATCACAATTTGTTCAGCAACCAGGGCAACAGATAAGGCTACTTTTTCCTTACTGCGCTCTAAGGAATCAAAAAATAGCTCCATATATTCATCTAATGGTTTATACTCAATCGGAAGCATTTCAGAGTAGTGAACTCCACTTTGTATGGACTGTTCTCTCTCCATCGTACTTTTTTCTAACTCTATATGTGAGAGATCTTTTAATAAGAACGTAACATCCTGCTCTGGGTAACTTCCTATTTTAGATAGAGTATTGTTCAATTCTCTCACTCCCATTCTCCTTAGAGAATATAACTGTGTTCACTTGCTTTATTCCTTGTTCTTTACATATATCCATCAATTCTCTTAAGGATTCCTCTTCTATTTCTCTCTCGAAATAGATAAAGATATCATCGTACTCATCCTTTGGAATATTATAGATATAATGGAGAACCTCAGCATCTTCAGGATTTGGAAATCTATATCCGTTTTGTATACCATAGTCTTGTTTTACTTGTGGGTAAATTGGGCTTCTTGTAGTTGAATGAAATTTTACTCCTGCGCCCATTTGAGAAGAAATTCTCATTGGTAGATACATAAATTCTCCTGTACCCAAGCAAAGGGTTTTAGAGCCCGTTCTGCATGTACCTAAATATTCCCCAGCATTCGCACAAGCCTTTTTAATAAATGCTCTATCTGTATGGTTGATCCCAAATCTACCCGTTTCTTTTATATAGGGTGAAGTCTTGGATTTATTAACAAACCTACTTTGGGTGAAAAATAGAGAAAGATCTACTATTCTATGGTTCACTTCATTGGACTGAGTGGATGGTGAATAATTATAATCCACACGATCTAATGTACTTCCAATAAACTCCATGTTACCAGATACTATGGAGCACGAAGTTATCGTTATATCTAGCTCTCTTTCTAGTTCTACAAACTTCTGTTTATTCTCTTCAGAGCGCCAATCTAGTATTGAAATCACGGAATAGTTCTTTCGAGGAAATGTAGTATGAATCGTACGTATTATATTTATAGCCGTTTTACCAGTAGTAATTTCGTCATCTACTAGAATAACTGGCTTCTCATTTTCAATTTGATTACGTCCAATATAACAGTGTTGATCCACTGCATGTGAATGCTCTTCTTCGAATTCTAAGTTTGATGTTGTTCCACTTACATTTTCGCGAGTGGTATGGATATAAAAAGCATTCGTAAAAACATCAAAAAAAGCATGCCCTAATGATGTTGCTGTTTCTGCAAATCCTATAATAATTGGATCCTGATCAAGCTCCAAGCTAAGTTCTGACAATAATTGATAGGATAATTCTATAGAAGCAGTATCCTCTGACAGTATTCCATTAAGGATAGCTGATTTAGTAGGTACGGTTGTTTCAGTTGTTTGTTCATAATACTCAATGGCTAATAAACCTGAAGTAAGTAATGGTTTTAAGGGATGAACAGGTATATGTTTCCCTAAGACTTTACTCACAAAAAGAAATCCTCTCTTTTTATTGACTCTTGCAGCCATTTGAAATAACTGTTCCGTTGCAAGATTAAGAGGATTAGCCGTTATATTTAACGTTACTGCCATGTTAGACAAGATTTGAAGTGTAGGTTGATTCTGCAAGTAAGTCGAAGAAGTTGTGATTTTCATGGTACACCCCGTAAATCTCGGATTTTTTCAAAACCTTTTCAGCCCATTTGTAATGGGGTTTTATCTCGTTCATCTTGTTTGAGTATTCACTTTTCACGACTCCAACACTTCCGTTGGAATTATTGATTATTGTCAGCGCATCTTGGTACTCTTCCTTGGTCACTACATTAAGACTGTGGACAATCTTCACATGGTCTGGATGGATCACTGTTTTTCCAGTAAGTCCATTAGCTAGATCCAAAAGTGTTTCCTTAATCAAGCCATCACCATAGTCATTTAATAATTGTGCACGGACTTCAAGCCCTTTATCACCATATGTTTCTGTAAAGGGAGACTCTCGTAGTTGGGGTTTTAGTATTCTTGTGGTCGGGTTCTTGAAATATTCCCAAACCGGTCCTGAAATCACATAATCTCTAGCAAAGAAATTGATTAGATCTGTGATAAAGTCACGGATGATTGAAATATCATATATGGTTGTATGGTAATTTCGTCTGATTCCATATAATCCACATAAATCAGTAGCACCAATTCGGATATTCAAAATATACTCCTTGTAGCTTTCTAACCGTTTTTTAATCTCTAAAAGATTTTCAAATCTGGTCTCTTTATCAAGAACTTCAGGCGTTTCGAATATTGGCATTCCATAAAGCATTATATTCGTTTCATTTATTAGCGTAGTCAAATTTTCTAAATAAGCAGCTGCATTGAAAACCGAAAATTTAGGGAAAACAAAGCCAGTTACACAATTCAGGGCTTCTCCAAGTTGATAACCTACTCGCAAAATTTGTTCTGGTGATCGTACTCGAAGGAATATGAGTGGAAGTTCTTCCGTAGAAATCCTGTTTTCTTCTAGGGATTTATAAATGGAATGAATATGGTTGATGACCATAATTTCTGCCATCTCGACTTCATTGTCCCCAATTGCATCTTCAAGACATAATACCATTGAACAGAGTTCAGAATATTTCCTTGAGATAACTAGCTTCGCAATGTCATGTCGTGTAGATGGCATATATAAAGTAGCTCCCAAGCTATATTGTAAGATCTCCTTGGAAGAAGATTTTGTTACGATAGCTGGTTTCTTATAGAAGATACCTTCTGTCTGTAAGTCGGATAAATAACTAAAATGTCTCAAAATAGCACCTCTTAAAATTTATAAAAAAGAAGGAGATATTTGCATAACTCCTTCTTTTTACTACTTATTCTTTTGAAGCAGCTGCTTCATTAATCGTCGCTTTAGACTTGTTATAATAATGGATTACAAATGTTAATAGGAACGCACCAATTATAACGGCAAAAAACATCAGATGGTCCAAATGGAAGCCGAAAATACTTGCAAACATTTTCGCTGAAATGATTCCAATTAAAACAAAAGCTGTCGTTTCGAGTTCTGGGATCTTATCAATTAACTTCAAGAATACACCAGCAACAGTTCGCATCATAAGAATTCCTAGCATACCACCCATAAGTAATACCCAAACTTTGTCAGAGATAGCAAAAGCGGCAAGGATAGAATCTACACTAAATGCAATGTCTACCATTTCTACTGAAGCTACTGTAGCCCAGAACACACCGATCGTTCTTACTAACCAGCTACCCTTATTAAATTCCTTGCCCTCTACTTCACCATTTTTTTCTTTGTTCTTATCACGGAAATATTTGATCACGATCCAAGCTAAATAAGCAGCACCTAGAACTTTAATAAATGTGAATTTAACTAAATAGACACCTACACCAATGAATAGGAATCGGAAGAAATAGGCTCCGAAAAGTCCATACATAAGAGCTCTTTTTCTTTGTTTCTCTGGTAAGTGTTTGACTAATACGGCAAGTACTAATGCATTATCAGCTGATAATAAACCCTCTATAATGACTAGGGTACCAATTAATCCCCACGAAACCGGGTCACTTAATACCTCAGCCCACATTTGAAAGTCAAAGAACATTGCGTATGTTGATAACATCTGTTGTAAAATTTCCAATTGTTGCCCTCCTAATGCTCTATTCCATGCGAAAATTTCTTCATGACTACTTTAAATCTGTAAACCGTAATTACTACATAAATCGCCTAGTCCTCCTGAAAACCCACTACCAACCGCACTGAATTTCCAATCACTACCATGTCGATACAATTCACAAATGACAACGGCCGTTTCAATCGAGAAATCTTCTCCCAAATCAAATCGTAGTAATTCTTTTTTTGTAGCATCATCTACTAAACGAACAAATGCATTTGATACTTGTCCAAAACTTTGGTGACGTGGTTTTGCTTCATGGATGGTTACAGCAATTCCAATCTTATGAATAGTTGAAGGTATTTTAGAGAAATCAACAGTTATCTGCTCATCGTCTCCATCACCTTCTCCAGTTCGGTTATCCCCAGTATGAACAACAGCTCCAGATGGATGTGCTAGATTATTGTAAAAAACAAAGTCTAGGTCATTTGTACATCTGTCGTTTGCATCCACTAAAAAGGCAGAAGCATCTAAGTCAAAATCATGGCCACCTTGATATTTAAACGCATCCCAACCAAGACCAATAATTGCTTTCACTAAACCAGGATTTGTTTTTGTTAAGTCAATGCGTTGTCCTTTTGATAATTGAATACCCAAAGTAAGTAACCCCCATCTTTAAATTAGAAGAAAAGACAAAAACATAAGTTTATTCCTTGTCTTTTACGTTTCTTCTTAGATTGATAGGCCATAGTCTGAAGCGATACGTCCAAGTCCACCTTGGTAACCTGAACCTACTGCTGAAAATTTCCACTCTCCATTATGACGGTATAATTCTCCAACGATAATAGCTGTTTCGATTGAGAAGTCTTCCCCAAGATCATAACGGATAATTTCCTCATTGCTATCCTCATTAACGACTCTTACAAATGCATTTGATACTTGACCAAAGTTTTGATTACGCGCTTCGCCATCATGAATGGTAATAACAAATGCAACCTTTTCAACGGTTGAAGGAACAGCACTTAAATTAACTTTAACTTGCTCGTCGTCCCCATTTCCTTCACCAGTAAGATTATCACCAGTGTGTTCAACGGAATCATTTCCACCTTTTAATTGGTTGTAAAAAACAAAGTCCTTATCAGATGCACATTTACCATTTGCATCTAATAGAAAAATACTAGCATCTAAATCAAAGTCTTTAGCACCATCATACTTGTTTGT
Organism: Bacillus sp. DJP31; assembly: GCF_049310945.1. Taxonomy (NCBI): domain Bacteria; kingdom Bacillati; phylum Bacillota; class Bacilli; order Caryophanales; family Bacillaceae; genus Bacillus; species Bacillus sp. DJP31. The sequence goes on from NZ_JBMERO010000009.1 coordinate 85,421, forward strand.
GTCCCAACCAAGTCCAACGATTACCTTTGTTAAACCAGGATTTGTTTTCGTTAAATCAACTTTTTGACCTTTAGATAATGAAATAGCCATTTAATTTTCATCCCCTTAATTATGTTTTGTTGATTAAGAAACTATTGTTTTATTATTTATTAAATCCTTTAACGATATCTTCTAATTTCGCATCATTTGTACCCGTACCAACTGCCGCAAATTTCCATTCGCTTCCATGTCGATAAATCTCTGCAACAACTAAACTAGTTTTACCAGAGTAGTTATCCGTTAAATTAAACTTTAACAATTCTTGTTTATTGCCGCTATTAACAACTCTAATAAAAGCATTTTGTATCATTCCAAAGTCTTGTTTACGTTTCACACAATCATATATATTAACAACAAAAACGAGCTTATTAATGTTTTGAGGAACACTTGCAAGGTCCACTAGAACTTGTTCATCATCTCCATCACCATCACCAGTTATGTTGTCACCTGTGTGTTGAACACTGCCACAAGAGCTCTTTAAGTTACCAAAGTAAATAAGGTTTTTCGAATTTGTAAATTTATCATCTTCTAGCATTATAATAGAAGCATCACAATCCACATTAGGAGCTGCAGAAGCACCAAACCCCAAGAAACCGCCTTTTTTCGCTTGAACTGGATCCCATCCAAGTCCGATCATAAGCTTTGATAATCCAGCATTTCCTTTTGTTAAATCAATTCTTTGTCCTTTGAGTAATGAAATAGACATTTTCCCACTCCTTTAAATTTTTTAGTAAATGATAAGTAGTAGTAAATCGTGCATATTATCATTTCTTACATTCTCGGCGAAAATATAGGGCAAAGAATAAGTTCTCCACCCTGTAGATAATTAGAAGATTTGCTAGATAAATGTAAATCAGTGAACATAGTCTTATTCTACTAAATACCTATATATTAATCTAGTATTTTGATTGAATTGTACTCAGTAATATTATCCAAGAGATGTAGACAAACTCTTTTTCAGAGTATAAAAATTCATAAAGGGAAGTAATTGGTTACCTTATTCCCCTTGTTTAGTGTAATCTTCGAACCTACGTCAAGATCACTGGATGTTCTAAATGACTAGCTTTTATGTCATACGAGGGTTCAGGAACTTCTATCTCTTCATTTAGTAACAACTTTAAAGCGAGATAAGGGTAGTTTACACCTGAAAGACAACTGATATGAAGGCCACCACTCATACGAGGATTGATTTCTAAGAGTTTTGGAACTCCGTTTCGATATTTCACCTGAATATTGAATACATACGGAATCCTGTATTTTTCATAAATATTCTTGGCGATTTCGATGAGCTCAGGTTTATATTCTAGCTTTCGAATTCTTCCTTCACCTTTCATCCTCGGTATAATGGCATACAAGTTTTCTCCATCCGCTAAACAATCTATACTATATTCCCTGCCCTCTAAAAATTCCAAAACCATTAATGGCGGAAATGTGTCTTGCTGACTAAGAATTTCACAGGCTTGAGAGTAGGTCATTCTAAACCCAATTCCTTTAGTAAATAAATCATCAATGCTCTCTATTTGCTCCTTTATCACTCGAAAGCCATTTGCCCCTTCACCGATCACTGGTTTAAAACAAACCGTGTGCCCCTTTTCCTTCAAGCTTTCATAGGCCTTCATAAAATCATCTACACAATTCACTATATAGTAGTCAGGAATAGTAACTAAAAAATCCCCATTCCTATTACTTTCCTCAATAGCTTTGTAGGTTAGATCCTTATTATCCATCATCTCCATTAATTCTGAATCTGGACAAACCAACACCTTAGTCCCAATCTCATTGAATTGAGAGAGATGCTTGGAAATCAATACGTTTTCTTTTCTAGGAATAAACACATCAATTTGATGCTTTTTACAAAATTCAAGACAGTAATCTATATATTCTTTCCCTTTTATATCTGGTTCAATCTCCGCAAAATCACAGGCTTGCAGATAAACAGAGTCTTTATTAGGATACGTACCGTAAATGATGACTTCTTTTCCATCTGGGTTATTTCGAATCATTTCTATATAGTGTGATACAGTTGAGAACCAACGATTAAACCAAATCTTCATTAAAGGACACTCCAATATGTTTTTTTAAAGGGCTAAAAAAATAGCTACCTTGAAACTAATCATTCCCTAAACAAGTGACAAATTCCTTTATGTTTTGACAAAAATATTAAAATTTATAGAATTCACGAAGTTGATCCTTGTTTGTAAAAAAACCGATTCTTCAAATGAGAATCGACTTTTCCTTTAAGATTCATATGCTGGGCTTATTTTGTAATCAAATAGAACAGGGAGGCGGGAGTATTTTTTGGAAAAAATTGTATTAAAACCTATAAAAGTGTCCTTTCAGCTCATATATTTTTATTTTGGCCCATAAAAACGAAAAACGACTGATATATCATGGTTCCGGGTCGATATAATCAGATTTTCGCTCATATATACTCGCCTTTCCGCCTTCAACTCCCTTCTTTCTATCGATAGTACTATCACTCGAGCGGAGATTTGACTTCTTTTACATGAAGTTGAACAGAATTCATGGAAAAGTGATGGGTAATCCTAAACGTCCCCCCAGCCGAGGTCAACCAATTAAATTAGACTTAGCAAGGTATTTTTCCTCACTAAGTCCATTTCTTTTTACTTCTGATGGCTGTTCTTTTAAACCTGAACTTCCGTCTTCATCACCTTTTCTACTGCAACCTCAACCTCAGTCTCCTTCTTACTCAGCTTTGGCAACGTAACCGCATAAAATAGACCGACCATCAGCATGAGGAAGGCAAATCCATAATAAACATAGTCGACTGAAGTAATGATTTTTGGAAATAACAGGGCAATCAGGCCGAGCGCTATGGATTGACCAAGCATCATTAGTGGATCAATCCAACCGTTCACCCTGCCCATGTAACTCGGATCAACTAGTGTTGGTAGCCAACCAGCTAGGGCTACGTTCATTGGCGCAATCATAAGACCCGTTAATCCTACGAATACTAGATATAGCCATGCAGAGTCTGAAAATCCCATACCAACTATGGTGGCAACGGTCATCAATACAGCGAAAATAACTAAGACATGAGGCTTGAATTTCTTCCCTATAGTAGCAGAAAGGTAGCTCCCAACAAAGGCACCTATTCCAAGACATATTGCAAATAATGAGACGTACCATTCATAATTTTCTGGTGCTAATTTATATTTCATCGTAAAAAGTGGCAGAATGGCAAATCCACCATTAATAAATGAGATAATGAAAAAACCTAAAATAATGGTGAGCAGCAGTTTGTTTTTATAAATATAGTCGCCGCCTTTTTTGAAGTCAGAGACCGTCTGTTTAAAGCTTAGATCCTTTAAACTTGTTTTTCCATTTGGCATTCGTGCTTCTGCTGAAATAAGGCACGATCTAATGAGGAGCGCTGACACAAGGAAACTTAATCCATCCACAACAAGAGCTCCGTAAATACCTACTGTCATATACGTAAGGGCTCCAAGTCCAACTCCAAATAGCATAAAAACACTAAATATCATTTGGTTTATACCGGCTGCCGTTTGGTATTGTTCCTTTGTCAAAACCCCTTGGACAAGTCCTGCTTCTGCTGGGAAGAAGAATTTTGATACCGCACTTCTTATAAAAAGAATGGCAAAGGTTAACGGAATAAAGTCCAAAAATACGGATACAAAGAGAATCATTGTCAAAGCTGCCCGAATCCAGTCAGAGTATTCTGCAATTTTTTGGCGATCCAATCTGTCTGCAAGCACCCCAACAAATAAGAAAACGACCAAGGCTGGAATCGAATACATGAGCTCGGCTAATGTAGCCAAATACGGCTGATTACTAAAATGATCCAATAAATAGAATGCGAAGGCCATATTACCGATGATTGATCCCATTTGAGAGGTAATTGACGCAAAAAACAGCTTAACGAAGGTGCCATTTTTAAATATTTCCTTCATCTCGAAACCTCCAAAAAAGGGTGTGGATAACGAATCGCTACCCACACCTATTGAATTTATAATGTTATCTTCACTATTGTTCCATTTTTTTCTTTGATAGTAACAAGCTCGGTTCCCTTAAATTGTTTTAAACATTCCATTACACCTTTAAGCATTTTGGGATCAATCTGTCTGATAATCTCTGCGTCCTTATCCTTGAAAGTCCTTAGGATCCATTTATATACAAGTCTAGATGTTAGAATGTTTACTGCAGCATACGGAACCCAAATCCGGATTGGAAAACGAAGATCTGGAGTGACCACTTTAATTTTCATCGCAGTTACTCAATCACAATAGAGACTGTTTCACCGTCAGCGCTTTTTACATCGACAAGTGGCCCTTCTACATTGTTTGCAATCGCTTCGAGGATTAAATGAATATCTACACCTTTTAAATGCTCACGTACAGCAGGAATATTTTCTATTGCTCCATGAAGAGACTGAACTAATTTAAGTGGAAGATTTACATTCACTTTGTCTCCCTCAACGGAATCAACGATAATTTTCAAGCTCTTGGATAAATAGGTACTTCTATCAATTGCCTGCGTTGCTTCTTCTTTTAAGGCAGATATAATGTCAGTTGCCTCCTCTTTGTTTAGCTTTCCTTCCTGCAAAAGGTCCAACACTTTTGAAATATCTGTTTTCATTCTTCTCCACTCCCCACTAAATTTTCTTTCTATATTAACTCTGGTGAATGTATCTAGGTTTTGGTAAAATGATGGTACACACATTTTTTTTGATCACTTCACCGTCCTCGGTGAAGTGTTATTTATTTTTTCCTCTTCAGTAACTTTATTGCCTCATCGGCACTGATATCACCACTACTGAGTCTCTCTATCACATTTTTCTTTTCGTCTTCTTTTTCCTGCATGACTTGAAAGGGATCTCCTAGCTCTGCAATAACTTCTTCTAACTTATTTCTTACCGTCGGATACGAAATTCCTAATGCTTTTTCTACTTCTTTTATGCTTCCTCGACAAAGAATAAAGGTTTCAATAAATTGAAGCTGCTCTTTCTTAAGAGAGAGTAAGGCTGGAAATTCAAATGTATTTTCAATCGTCGTGTGGCAACTCCCACATGTTAACTTTGTAACCTTTAACCTCTCCTCACAGACAGGGCAGGTTGTGATTACTGGTAAACCCACTTTTATCCACCTCCTTATTTAGTATTATATAAGCCATTATCATTAAAATCAATTATAAAATTAATTTTGTTAATAAATATATTAATTATATTAATTCTAAAAATGATTATCCCTTTAACTCAGAACGACATTCTCCGACACCAATTGTTTTTAAGAAAAGGTCAAATATGTGTCTATTTGGGATTTTCTATAGAAAATCTGTTTTCGAAAAACTTTGTTGCTTTTTAGAATAGGGGTTGATTGTAACGAGAGGATACACCATTCCACGGGGTGGGCGGTGAGCCTCCTCAGCCGAGAACGCCATGTGTTGAGTCTCACCTGTCCCACTGCTCTAAGCAGGTGCCCGAGCACCAACTGTTCCAATCAACTCATTTATTTAAGGGTTGCTTGACCACTTTTTAGAGAAAGAGCTTAAAGAAAAACACCAACACGACTACTTATTCTGAGCTAGTGGGATAATCAGTATTTATAATGATGAATACGAATCAAAAAAGTGAACAGTTTTTTCACTGTTCACTTTTTTTTGCACAAGCTATAAATCTTACTCATGAAGTTTTGCTTTTTGACTGTACTTCAATTTTAAAAAGAGAATGGTTACGGCTAGGAAAAATGTTAAAGAGTTCGCCAGTATGATTGGGAAGTCCTTTATCAATATTCCATAAATTAGCCAAAGAAGAACTCCTGCTGTGAACATACTATACATACCAACCGAGATCCCGTCGGTATTCTTTTCTTTGATGGTTTTTAGCGCCTGTGGCAGAAAGGAAAGTGTTGTAAGGATCGCCGCTGCGTATCCAAGAATTGATAGTAAAGTCATCGTATTGTCATCCAGCTTTCACTTAGTATTTTCATTTCTTTTAAATCTCCGAAACCATTTTACTTACAGAGGGTTTAATCCTCATTACATTTAGATGTTTCACAGCACTCATATGATTCATGATAAAATAAGTATTTTCTTTATTAAATGAACGCTTATATACTTCTAAGCCGTCTTCTTATGAAAGAGTGTTCATACTTTCTATATCGGCTCCACACCCAATATAATAAGCAGTTCCTCTAGTAAATCAAAATCCTTACTTTGGGGCTGAAATCTCCAAGACCAAATACTATCATACTAATAAAAAATCGCCACTCTCTTCACTGAGAATAGAAGGGTTCTTAAATGCCAGCCAAGCAGGAAATGTTGCGGTTGGTGTGCCAAACATAACTTTCATGTCCATATGCTTAGCCTTTTCAAGAACGCGATAAAAAAAGAAAAATCAAACATCCCTTCTTCCTTTTCCATCAGATGCCAAGCAAACTCACCGATTCGGATACTTTTCGCCCCCATCTCTTTCATCCTTTGGAGTTCCTCTTCTATCATATCCTTAGGCCAATGTTTTGGATAATGATTCACTCAAAGATACATGTTTACACTTCCCCTTCCATTACAACAACATTTAATGACTTCGGGACCTACTATATGATATATAGTAAAAATTTTACTATTTTCTAAACTTTTTATCACTTTTTTTAAAAATATATTTTCTTTTGTTGTGATAATTAGGAAAAGTCATAAGTAAAATCATAGTAAGTAAAAACGCTTCCAGAATCCACTTACGCAAGTAAACAATAGAAAAGGGAGATTGATAAAATGTTTAAGAAAAAAGGGATTATTCTATCTTTGACCATTGCCTCTAGTATTCTACTAGCATCTGGCTGTGGCAGTCAGTCAACAGGCGGTACTGGAGAAGGCGATCTTCCAGCAGTGGGTGCAACCATTTATAAGTTCGATGATAATTTCATGTCCTATGTGCGCCGTGCTATGGAAGATGCCGCGGAAGGCAAAGTAGATCTATTACTTAACGACTCACAAAACGATCAATCTAAACAAATTGAACAAATCGATACACTCATTGCAAAAGGTGCCAAATCACTAGCTATTAATCTAGTTGACCCTAAAGCCGCAGTCACTGTTATTGAAAAAGCAAAAGCAAAGGATCTTCCTGTTATCTTCTTTAACAAAGAGCCTGATGCCGAAGTATTAAAAAGCTATGATAAAGCTTGGTACGTTGGCACCACCTCCGCAGAAGCTGGTGTGATCCAGGGTGAAATGATCGCTAAGGCATGGGACGCTAACAAAGATAAATGGGACAAAAATGGTGATGGCAAAATGCAGTACGTTTTACTTAAAGGTGAGCCAGGACATCCAGATGCAGAAGCACGTACAAAATTTGTTGTTGAAACAGTCGAAGGAAAAGGAATTGAAGTGGAAGAGCTAGCCATGGATACAGCTATGTGGGATGCAACAAAAGCAACGGAAAAGCTTGATGCATGGTTAGCTAAATTTGGTGATGACATTGAGTTTGTTATCGCCAACAATGATGGTATGGCTTTAGGTGCTATTGCTTCACTTGAAAAAGCAGGTTACTTCTCCGGCGATAAATTTATGCCAGTTGTTGGTGTCGATGCGATCCCAGAAGCTCTTGATATGATTGAAAAGGATAAAATGATTGGTTCTGTCTTGAATGATGCCAAAAACCAAGGTAAAGCCACGGTTGAACTTGCCACAAATGCAGCTAATGGAAAAGATGTACTAGACGGACTTGAGTGGACATTAGATGACTCAAAAGCAGTTCGTGTTCCTTACGTAGAGGTGACAAAGGATAACCTTGATTTTGGAAGAGACGCTTACAAATAAGTCATAGATTACTAGAAAATGTTTTTCAAAAGTATGGGGGCACGTAAAGTGCCTCTCATATTTTTTACATGTTTCTTTAGGGGAGGTTTGCTCATGTCAGAAACCAAAACAACCATCTTACTAGAAATGCATAATCTAACGAAAAGGTTTCCAGGGGTGCTCGCTTTAGATAACGTTTCAATTAAAGTGAGTGCTGGAACGGTACATGCCCTAATGGGTGAAAACGGAGCAGGTAAATCTACACTGATGAAGTGCTTGTTTGGCATTTATTCAATCGATGAGGGCCAAATTTTTTTGGATGGACAAGAAGTCTCGTTTGCCAGTTCAAAGCAGGCGCTTGATAATGGGGTTTCCATGGTTCACCAAGAGCTAAACCAAGTTCGTCAACGGAGTGTGATGGATAACATTTGGCTAGGTCGTTATCCACTGAAAAGTATCTTCATAGATGAAAAGAAAATGTATGAGGACACCGTTGCTATTTTCAAAAATCTAGACATCGACATTGATCCACGGAGAAATGTTAATACCCTATCTGTGTCAGAGATGCAAATGGTAGAAATCGCTAAGGCTGTTTCTTACCATTCGAAGATTATCGTAATGGATGAGCCTACTTCTTCCCTTACCGAACGAGAAGTGGACCATCTTTTTAAAATCATACGAAAACTAAAAGATGATCAAGTAGCCATCATTTATATCTCTCACAAAATGGAAGAGATATTAAAAATTTCAGATGAAGTGACGATTATGCGTGACGGCAAGAGTATCGCTACTAAGCGTGCAGAAGAATTAACGACCGATGAAATAATCAAACTGATGGTGGGCAGGGACTTATCACAACGCTTTCCAACTAAATTCAATACTCCTTTGGACGTCATTTTAAGAGTATCAAACTTCACAGCTGAAACGAAAGCTTCGTTTTCTGAAGTTGACTTTGAGCTTAGAAATGGAGAAATTTTAGGGATTGCAGGCTTAGTTGGCTCCAAACGGACAGAATTGGTTGAAGCACTTTTTGGCATACGGGGTTTAAGTAGTGGCATCATTGAACTCCACGGCAAAGTCATTGAGAATACCTCCCCTAAGCAAGCGATCAAGAATGGGTTTGCCCTGGTCACAGAAGAAAGAAGATCAACAGGAATCTTCCCAGAGTTAAGCGTCAGCTTCAATTCGACGATTTCGAATTTGCATCGATACAGGACCAAAGGTGGGTTCCTTTCTGGCTCCAAAGTTCAAACCGATACTCAGTGGGTCATCGATTCTATGAAAGTGAAGACCCCCTCTCAAAAGACACTAATGGGCAGTCTATCAGGTGGAAATCAACAAAAAGTAATTATCGGTCGTTGGCTCTTAACCAATCCAGAAATTCTATTATTAGATGAACCAACAAGGGGAATTGATGTAGGTGCGAAGTTCGAAATCTACCAATTAATTAACACTTTAGCGGCCGAAGGAAAAGGAATCATTATGATCTCTTCTGAAATGCCGGAACTATTAGGTATTTCAGACCGCATTTTAGTTATGAGTAACGGAAGAGTAGCTGGACTTGTCCATACATCTTCTACATCCCAAGAAGAAATTATGCGATTGGCAGCCCTGTATTAGGAGGAAGGATAAATGAGTAAAGTAGCCACACATTTGAAAAATTTGAATACGAAATGGCTAGTAGATAATGTGATTTATGTTGTTTTATTCCTACTGGTCGTTGGGATTGTAATTGCTTCCCCAGACTTTCTATCAATCACGAACTTTATTAATATTCTAAGTCAATCCTCCTCTCGTATCATTATCGCCCTCGGAGTGGCCGGTATTTTAATAACAGCAGGAACGGACCTTTCCGCAGGACGTTTGGTCGGACTAGCCGCTGTTATTTCAGCCTCTCTTTTACAAGCATCTGATTATGCCTATCGTATGTACCCTGATTTGCCTGAATTGCCACTCATTGTCCCCATTTTAATTGCAATGATGGCTACAGGATTATTAGGTGCTCTAAATGGTGTGATTGTAGCCAAGCTTCATGTTCCACCTTTTATCGCGACTTTGGGTATGATGATTGCTATTTATGGACTAACCTCTATTTACTTTGACCGTCCCCCGTATGGCGCCCAGCCAGTCGGCGGTTTAAGCAAAAACTTTACCACCTTCGCGCAAAAGGGAATTCCAATAGGTGAATATGAGATTCCTTTCCTAGTGATATATGCCATTATAGCCTCATTGATTATTTGGGTTATTTGGAACAAAACACAGCTCGGGAAAAACATGTACGCTATCGGTGGTAATCCTGAGGCAGCAAAGGTTTCCGGTGTAAATGTCGCTAAAAATATTATCATTATCTACATGATTGCCGGCCTTCTATATGGGTTCTCAGGTGCCCTTGAAGCTGGACGTGTTGGAAGCGCAACGAACAACACTGGAAACATGTATGAGCTTGATGCGATTGCAGCCTGCGTAGTCGGTGGGGTATCCCTTTCAGGTGGAATTGGTACAGTGCCAGGTGTAATCGTTGGGGTCTTGATTTTTCAGATTATCAACTACGGCCTTGCTTTTCTTGGTGTAAGTCCCTATATCCAGTTTATTGTTAAGGGTTTGATTATTATTGTAGCAGTCGCTTTTGATATGCGAAGGCACGCGAAGAAGAAATAAATGACGGTGCACAGGCACTTGTTATGTAATCTAGGAGAGGGGCAGTCCGAGTTGGTCGGTATTGTCTCTTTTTCCTTGTTGGGGATTTAGAATCGGGATAGTTATGAGATGAAAAGGAGTATGTTATATGTTAAAATATGTAATCCGGCTTTTGTTTTGGTGAATTCGACATATAAATCTGAGTTTTGGATTATATATCTGGGATTTGGCTTATATTTCTAGAATTTGGCTCATATATTCCAAAAACGGCTTATAAGTCCGGATATCGACGATAAATCTTAAAAAATTAGACCAAGGTAGATAGTAGAATCCACAGTAAATCCATGTTTCACCGTAGTGAAGGTTCATTCTTATCTTAAAATCCACTTTAACCCTAAGATAATAAGCATTTCTTAACCTTTGTGCATGACTGATAGACATTTCTTTTCCATTCACACTGAAAAGGTAGGCAGGTGTAACCATTTAATGTATTTCTTGAATTTCTAAATTTGATTCTAATTTTGAGGGACATGGTCTTGAGCCTTAAACACATGACTCCCCGGTCCTCCCTATATTAACTCATGATATAATCTTAAAGGTACTGATCACGAGAAAATGGAGGAGTGACTTTCATGAAACCCAAAAATATTCTACTTGGCTTGACAGGTTCCATAAGTGTTTCTAACATAATGCCCTACATTGCCTCTATACAAAATAGCTTAAGCTGTCGCATGCACATCATGATGACCCCTTCTGCACAAACATTTATACCAGCGAGCACTTTGATTCATAGTATTGATGGTCAAGTATTTGTTGATCTCTCTGAAAAAGGAAATTTCAAAATGCCGCATGTTGAACTCACCCATTGGGCAGATCTGATACTCATCCTTCCTGCTTCCGCGAATACCTTGGCAAAAACAGCACAAGGATTTGCTCAAGACATTGTGTCTGCCACTGTCCTCGCAGCTGAAGCACCCACCCTTTTTTTCCCAAGCATGTATCAAGGGATGTGGCAGAAAAAGTCAGTACAACGAAATGTTGAAATCCTACGAGAAGATGGATTCGTTGTCTATTCTCCCAATGTTGAAAAACTAACTAACAGTGAATTTCCTTTTGTCGCCGGGGGATCATTGCCAACACCAAACGAAGCTTGCCGGTTCATTTCAGAGTATATGAAACATTAGTCAAATATTTTTAAAAGTAAATCTGACACTTCCAATTGCAACAATGGAAGTATTTTGCTATGATTACAAAAAATAATTCATTCAGCGATGAAGAGATGAGTAAATAAGTTGGAACTTTACAGAGACCCTCGGTTGGTGAAAAGAGGGAAGGGAATCCTTATTGAATAAGACCTCCGAGCTTCGTACGGAACTAAGTTCTTCTTAGGGATACTACGACGGTTGCCCCCGATATTGGGCTAAGGTATCGCATGAATGCTGTACCTGATAAGGCTTCGCTGAGTGTCAGGAAGCAAACTGAGGTGGTACCGCGAATTCAAACTCTCGCCCTCAAGACGAATGTCTTGGGTGGTGGGAGTTTTTTTATTTTCATTTTTTTAAAAATATAAAAACGAGGTGAAGATATGCATTGGGCATATGAAATAGCTGAACGATTAATTGAAAAGTATCCAACCAAAGATGTATTTACATGTGCATCGGGAATTAGCCCTTCCGGTTCCGTTCACGTTGGTAACTTTCGCGAAGTAGTGACCACTTATTTTGTTGTAAAAGCATTGGAAAGCCTAGGTAAGAACCAAGGGGACAGGTACCTTGGCTCATAATCCAGCTAAGCTTGAATAGCTTAGTTCTTTTGTCTTTTTTGCAGTGGGGACCCTGGGGACAGGTACCAAGGTCCGTTTCTAGAGAATAGGTGTGCCAGTGAACCTGTCCCCCTGGTTTCCTCTGTGGGACGCGGTACCTGTCCCCTCGGCACCAACACATGTTTTGTTATGAGCCTAGTTCTCTTTGAATAACTTATTGATATAAGGAATACAAAGTATGTTCTTAGGGAGGATGACAAGTGGGATATTATGTTAGAGTGGAACCCGATGTTAAAATTTTTGTTGAAGATGTAAACCCGTTGAGTAAGAAAGTGATTCTGTTTGTACATGGTTGGCCTGCAAACCATAGATTGTTTGAGTATCAATTTAATATTCTTCCTGCCATGGGGTATCGATGTATTGGAATCGATATCAGAGGGTTTGGGAAATCAAGTAAGCCTTTTGGAGGATATTCATATGATAGACTAGCTGACGATATTCGTTGTGTCGTGGAAACACTTGGGTTGCAGAATTTCACACTCGCTGGTCATTCTGTGGGAGGAGCAATCGCTAGTAGATATATGGGTCGTCATAATGGATATGGGGTATGTAAATTAGCTCTTTTTGGTGCTGCTGCCCCTAGTTTTGTAAAAAGACCAGACTTTCCATATGGTTTAGAAGTGGAGGATGTAAATACACTAATCGAAGAAACCTATCAAGATCGTCCTGCCATGCTAGCAGGATTAAAGGATAAATTCTTCTATCAAAGTATCACCCAACCATTCTCAGATTGGTTCTTTCAATTAGGTCTAGAAGCCGCGGGCTATTCAACTGCTCGTCTGTTAGTTTCCTTAAGGGATGAAAGCTTATTTTATGATATTCAAAAAATACAGGTCCCGACCTTACTCCTCCACGGCATACATGATCAAATCAGTTTGCCTCCTTTGGCCTCTATACTTAATCAAGGAATTAGAAACTCCAAACTCGTTTGGTTTGAACACAGCGGACATGGATTGTTTTGGGAAGAGCAAGACAAGTTTAATCGAGAATTAATTCATTTTATTGGATAATCGAGAGACTTGGGACAGGTAAAGTGTCCCTCTGTTTTTTCTCTGTGGGACGCGGTACCTGTCCCCTCGGCACTCCCCTCGGCACTCCCCTCGGCACTCTGTTTTTTTTCTGTGGGACGCGGTACCTGTCCCCTCGGCACTCTAAGTGGACGTTTGGTTACCGTTTAAGTGATTAATTGTATTGTAGGGATGCTCACTTCCCACTTCCCGCTTTTATTATAGGTCTCTGGTCTTACTTTCCTCTACATTCCTAGTCCATAGTAAATAACCACAAAAAACAATATTGTTAATGTAGAGAGGATCATTCGTGAGTCCCTTTCCTCATGACCAAATTTCACCTGAGGTGCATAGGAAAAATACAGGACACTTTACTTACTAACTCCACGAGATCACTAGAGTAGAACCCCATTTACAAATATGATGGTGTAAAAGCAAAAAAAACAAAGAGAATTATACTTTTATAGAAAGAAGTGAAAACTATGAAAACAAAAAAAAGATTTAGATTTTTAATTATTACAAGGAACGTTCTTTTGTTTATTGTGGCGGTATTTCTTTTTTGGGTTATATTTCATCACACAATGTCAGCTTATGAACAAAAAAAATATCCACCATTAGTGGAATTAGTTGAAGTAGATGGAAAGAACATGCACGTGTACACTAAAGGTGATGGAGAAAACACCATTGTCTTATTAAGTGGTTTAGGCACAGCGGCACCTATGTTAGATTTCGAACCCTTAATAAATGAGTTGGCAGAGAAAAACAAAGTAGTCGTAGTAGAGAGTTTTGGATATGGTTGGAGTGACATAACTCAAAGGGAGCGAACAGTGGAAAACATGGTGGAAGAAATCAGAACTGCTTTAAAAGAAGCAAACATTGAGGGTCCCTATATTTTAATGCCGCACTCCATTTCTGGGATTTATAGCTTGTATTATGCAACTAAATATCCAGATGAAGTTAAAGCAGTTATAGGAATTGATCCTACCTTTCCACAGACTTTAGAGTATTTTGGTGAGTCTGCTCCAACAATGCCTGAATATTTGAGCTTTGTTGCACCAACTGGAATTGCAAGATTAGCATTATTGATGTTTCCAGATGATTTCCTACCTTTATCTGAAAAAGATACTTATTCCGCAGAGAACTTAAACATATCCAAAGCCATTTCTTCTAGGAAAAGCTATAACAAGAATATAGTTGATGAAACAAATGAAATAAAAAATAATGTTAAGAAAACAGTTGATTTGACCTTCCCATCTGATAAACCCATCTTAATCTTTACTCCGGAAAAACAAAAAGTAAATGAAAATGGTAAATCCAAATTATCATTTTATCAAACGCAATTAAATAAAAATCCTTCAAGTAAAATAATTACTTTAGATGGACATCATTATCTTCATTGGACTCGGTATAAAGAAATGAGCAAACATGTAAATGTGTTCACAGAGACATTTGAAAGTGAATAAGTAATTGAGAAACCTACCTAGAATAAGGACCTCCATGGAGGTCCTTACTTATTAGGACCACAATTTTTTTTAAAACTACTAACTTATTCCCCTATCACTTTATCAAAGAATGCTTTTAACCGTGTTTGGTATTCCTCTACTTGATCAGTGTAGGCCTCGGTATGCTTCACTCCTGGAACAATCCATAGTTCTTTGTCTCCACTTGCTGCTTCATAGAGTGCATAAGCCATTTCTGTTGGCACAAGCTCATCCTGATCACCATGAATGATGAATAGTGGAAGGTTGTTCTTCTTAACTTGCTCAAGAGCCGATGCTTCAGTAAATGTATAGCCCGCTCTTAATTTTGTAACTGCACTTGTTACTTCCATAAGTGGGAATGCCGGTAGATGGTACAAGTATCTTAATTGATGTGCTAGTTCATCCTGAACAGACGTATACCCGCTATCCGCAATAATCCCCTTCACTTCCGATGGCAACTCTTCCCCACTTGTCATGAGTACAGTGGCTGCACCCATTGAGAACCCGTGTAGCAAAATCTCGGTTTCATTCTTTTCACTCACTAATAATTGAATCCATTTCTGGTAATCTTTTCGATCATGCCAGCCATAACCGATGTAGTCTCCCTCACTCTCGCCGTGTCCTCTCGCGTCGGGTTTTAAGATGTCAAATCCCTGTTCATAGTAAAACTTAGTAATGCCAGGCATTTGTTCCTTGCCACCTTTGTATCCATGAGCCAGAATGACTGCCTTTCCATTTGAATTCTCATTTTTTAAGAAGACAGCCTTTAGCTTTAACCCATCATACGATTCCACTTCAACGGTTTCAAAGGTCTGTTCGTCCGTCCACCGCAAAGCCTCCTCTAGGTTGGCTTGTTTTTGCTCTTCAATATTAGCAATTACAGGCACAGCATCACCATCATGTAAATCCAATGCTTCATGGCTACGGTTGATGGCTACATTGTAGAAATATTGACCTGCTCCTGCAATCACAATGGTTATGAACAGGACTATACTAACACCTATCCAGATAAGTCTTTTTTTCACGGTAATTCTCCCCTTCTTCTCTATCTATCTGTTAAATTAATTCACTTCTATTGTACTAGAAAAGTATCGCTTATGCCCTTTATCAACTGTTCCAAACCTTAGAATGTAAACTTTTTAAGGTTTCAACAAAAAAGGTAATAAACACCTATGATACAGTGATTACTACCTTGTCTTCTCTTCTATTCCTCACTTACTTCATCCCTATCAAAGGGTATTCTCTTACAAACTGATTCTTTTCAATTTCATCCAAGATAAAATGGGCAACGTCTGCTCGGTTAATCATGGGTTTATTGAATTTGAAATACCCAGTTTGATAGTTCTCTGTTTTCTCACCCACTAGAAGTCTTGGTCCTCGAACAATGGTCCAATCAACAGTTGATTCTTTTATGAGATCCTTTTGTTTTACTGAATCCATCCATAGCTCTTTTTCAAATAACTTTAGTAGTGTTTCAAAGAATCGACTTACAAATCCTTGTTTCACATCCTTTGGAACTTTTACTCCGGCACCTGTGAGGCTAATGATTCTTTTGACCCCAAGATTGTTCATGGCTTTTAAAATGTTTTGGGTTGCTTTTGATAGCAAGTCTTTAGGTCCTTGTTTTGTATGTCCAATCACACTCAGCACGACGTCTTGGCCAATAATTGCACGTTCAACGTCTTCACTGTTTAGTACGTCACCTTCTACAATCGTTAATTTGGGCTGTGTATTGGCTAGTTTGCTTTTAGTACGGACAAAAGCTGTGACATCGTGTCCTCTTTCAAGTGCTTGTTCAACTAATGGAATACCAGATCTTCCGCTTGCCCCAAAGATAACAACTTTCATTATGCTTCCTCCTTTGATTTCCATACATGTTCATAGTCTTTCACAAAATCAGCAAACGAGATAGGTTTTTCTCCTAAAAAACCCTCTGTATGTAAGGCCAATTGCTCTGGATTTTGAAAGCGAGTCATCGTATACAAAACACTCGTTAGATTAATGAGCATCTTATCCTCTTTTCTTGATTTCATAATTCTGCGATACGTTATCAATCCTACAGGCTTGTAGATGACGTTTTTTTGTAATCTATTTGTGAAAATAGCAGCTATATCCTTGAAACTGTAAGGATTTGATACAGAAAGCTCTACATACTGATTTTCTAATTCAGATGTGATTAGTGCCTTAATCGTTGCCTTAGCAATATCTCTAATATCAATGATATTCATCGTTCCATTACCAGCTGGTAATGTGATTTCCCCATCTCGAACCATGTCTCTTAGGTAACCATCTGCATACTTTTGCATAAAGTTAGAAGGTCTAATAAAGGTATACGTCACTCCTAGTTCTTTTAGTGCATCTTCAATTTTTTTATGAGGAAGCACCTTGATTTTCTCGGCTTTGATCACTGATAATAAAACAACCTTTTCGACACCTAATTCTATTGCCTTTTTAACAACCAAGGTAAGAACCAAGGGGACAGGTACCTTGGCTCATAATCCAGCTAAGCTTGAATAGCTTAGTTCTTTTGTCTTTTTGCAGTGGGGACCCTGGGGACAGGTACCAAGGTCCGTTTCTAGAGAATAGGTGTGCCAGTGAACCTGTCCCCCTGGTTTCAAAAGCAAGAAACAAGTCGAACAGAAAGTAGCAGTTTAGTAGGCAGTGGGATATCCCACTGCTTTTTCTTATGGACTATAAACCGACCAATCGATAAATTAAAAATCTCTCAAATGGATCCTTTTTATAAGACTCAGCTAGCATAATCTCCGAATTCAATTGAAAAGAGGTGTGGTTTTCTAAAAAATAGATATAATCTTCTGAGGGGTAATATAAAACTAACTCTATTTCACGTTCTGATTGTTCCACCGAGAGCAAGATATTGTTAATAATCTTCCTGAAAATTTGGATCGTGAACGGATTAAAAAAATAGAATACATTGTCTAGGGGATCAATCTCGTACTCTTCTGCTAAGCAGCATTGAAAATGGATTTTCTTTTTGCCTTTAGGGTGTTTTTTTACGTAACTTCTTCGATTCTCAGTGGCCTCTTTCGTGAGTGTTTCGTTCATTTCTACCCCTACTACGGAGCAATTAAATCGATCATTTACGAAAAAGTTCAAACGCCCTTTTCCGCATCCAAAATCAACTATTTGATCACTGCTCTTCAATTGATAGTTTGAAAATAGATCTTCAAGTGCACGGTAGGGTGTTGGCTCATAACGGTGATAATGAAGAGAGTTACTCGATTCCTTTGGATTTCCTCCCGTACTGATACTAAGCAAATCGTCGTATTCTTTTTCTTTCATTGGTTTACTCCTGTTCAAGCGTATTATAAAATCAAAAGCGAACAACACTTTGATACTAATCGCTTTTGGACTAGGACATTCAAACACTATTCTCTTTTAATCTTTATACTGTCATTTGTAGGTGTCAGAGTGTCAGTTACCAAATCTCCATAACGACGAGCTATCTCTGCAATACGAGTCACTTTTCCTTTATTAAGAAATATGATGACATTAATGTCATCTCTTGAACTTATATTACTTGAATCTATATAATCTATTCCTAGTTGATCATTCATACTTTCTTGTGTCGTGTAAGGTGGAAATATGAAGGCTTTTTCCCAATTGAAATCCGTTAAGGAGTTAATGTTGATTTCCTCAATATCTTTATCTATCATAATTGAATAGATAGAGTCTTCTAGCTTGGTATCACGAGCAACAACACTGCTTGGAATACAACTCGTTAAAAGGATCAGAGAACAAATCATTAAAATATAGTTCTTCAAAATATCACTCCTAGGATGGATTGAACTAAATAAATAATTGGAAATTACTGCTTATTTGAGTTTATCATACATACTCTCTGCAAGCATCTTGTCTATTAAATATAAAGGAGAGACTTCGTGTACCAGTCTCCCCCTTCTATTCCGTTTGATTAATAGAATATACTTCACTCATTTTTTTAAAAATCCACTGGAAAAGTAACAGTCAAAGGCTCTGCAATCGGTTCATCTTTTGTTGAATCATCATGTTTGTATTGAACAAGCTCTACCTTTATAGACATTTCATCAGTAAATTCTTGGTCTTCCTTCCACGTAAAATCCAGCATTGCTGAACCCTTGTGGTCTTCCATAGTAAAGTACCCATAGCTAACACCGTAATTTTCAATTATCTCTCCTTTTTTATCTCTTAATTGTATCGATTCGAATCCAATTTCATCAAACATTTTATCTGTTTCGATCGAAGAAAAAACAATCAAACGCTGTTTATCTATTAGTAGGTGATCCACCGTTAATGTGACACCATCTTTTGTATTAGATTGATTGATAATTTGTACAAATTCATTCTCAATAGCATCCTTCAGTCCCTTATCATAGTTTACCAATTCCGCCATTAACTTTACGCCTGGAATTTCACTAGCCATCTGACTAAAACCCGGGATATAGTTAACAGACAGTCACTATCCTTAAAGTACGTGAGTGCGGTGAAATAAACGACTTGCCTATGTTGTTGCATCATTTCCAGAAATGCCGATTCATCGCGTTTCCGTATCAGATTAAACATATCTTCATCCATTGGGCACCTCCTTGTTGCTCTATCTATCCTAGTATAAAGACTTTCAATAGTACCAAACGGTTTCAAGTTTTTTAAATACAAATAAGCACCTGTTACTTCCCGAAATTGTCAAGGAGCACATGACAAATTCCGAATGTGACAGGCACTAGTACTTTATAGTCTATATTCAAGGCTCAATGATTTCGCAAACGAATAAGAGATTGGCTCTCTTTCATTTGTTTGTAACCAACCCTCTTCCTCATGCGATTGATTAAATATAAATCTTGAACCATAGTCTTTAAATGTATCTTCTACATGTTTATATTTAGTACTCATACCCGCACTTTCAGTAAAATAGAAAGTTTTGACTCAATTTCTATTCGATCTTCTTTAGAAAAGATTTCTTTTGTTTCATTATAGAAATTCACAATGGTTTCTGGATTATTTTTTAACATTCTTATAATGTAAATGAGTGGAATCAGGGGTCGACTTTTTGGTTTCATACCTCTTTGATGTCGCAATTCCCCAATTCATAATCTTTGCAAATAAATCTTGAGTCAAGCCATATTGATTACGTATATTCTTTATTTGATCTGCATAATAAAGATCCGTTACCTTTTTCATTGTTCGATTGCTAAGTTCAAAGGTCATAAACCGGTTCACCACAGACCTTACACTAAAAAGGCTGCTACTTATACAAAGTAACAGCCTTTATACTATGTATTCTAAATAGAAAAGAAACATTTAGTATTAAAATAAATCTGTCGATAGACTTCTTCAGTCGGTAGATTTTTGATGTTTGCAATGGTTTTAATCGATTCCCGCATCATATTCGGATGTGTCATCTTTCCATTAAAGATACCTTCAAAAGGCCAAGGCCCATCTGTTTCAACCATGATCTGCTTGAGAGGATAGGATTGAACAAGCTGTTGAATTTCCTCTTCATACACAACGTCTGGAGTCACAGAAATGTAGTAACCGTTTTCAATCATCCTTGAAACGGTTTTATCATCTCCCTTAAACCAATGAAAATGTGCATTTTTGACCGAGTATATCTCCAACAAATCACATACAACCGGAGCATCATCGTATACGGCATGAAGCACAATTGGTTTTTCCCAGTCCCTTGCATGCTTAATAAAAGTCTCTAGTAGTTCACTATATTGACCTAGTTGTCGCTGAGTAATTTTTTGCTCATTCCTCAAATAATAAGGAAGACCTACCTCGCCTACTGCTACCATTTCGTTTTGATGAGTATGCATCCAATTTAGTAATTCATCAAGTTCCTGTTCAGATGGGAGTGGCTGTTCAGGATGAAAGCCAAATGCTGGCTTTACTTTTGAATAATTTTTCGAAAGCGCCAGGTTCTTTTTACTAGATTCCAAATGAAACGAGGCAGAGATCAGAGCTTCAATATGTTCCGCACTCTCCAAAAGCTCACTGATACTTTCTTCCTCATAGTGATCCAAGTGAATATGTGCATCGATCAACTTTTTCAATGCTCTCACTCCCTCAAGCCGCGTAACGTATAATGGATTTCTCGTTTGCATTCCAAGAACTGTTCTTGGAGAGGGAGGTTTTCATCTCTAGGTCTTGGAAATGGTACCTTAAACTCAGCGACTATCCTAGCTGGTTTATTTGATAAAACAAAAATGCGGTCAGATAAAAACAAGGCTTCTTCAATATTATGGGTCACAAATATCACGGTTCTTCGGTATTCTTCCCATATTGTTAAGAGCCATTTTTGCATCTCTAGACGGGTCAATTCATCTAATGCAGAAAAGGGCTCATCTAGACAAATCACAGATTGAGGACTTAAAAGTGCTCGAATAAAAGCAGCTCGTTGCTTCATCCCTCCTGATAGCTCGTTGGGGAAAGCATTCTCATAGTGAGCTAGCCCTGCATACTGAATCATCTCTTTTGCTTTCTGAATGTCTTTTTCCCCTTGAAGCTCTTGACCAAGTAACACATTCTGCAAAATGGTTCGCCATGGAAAAAGAGAGGGAGTTTGCGGCATATAGCTAATAGATCCCCGTTTTCCATTAATCACAGATTGATCTAGCATAATTTCTCCCGAATCAGGTGAAAGAAGTCCACCAATTAGATTGAACAGAGTACTCTTCCCGCTACCAGAAGGACCTAGAATGGAAACAAACTCTTCCTTTTGTACAGTTAAATTCAGGTTCTTAATCACTTCGTTCTGTCCAAAGCGTTTACCAACATCTCTTATAATTAGTTGACTCATAAATGGTCAACCCCTTTCTTTTGCCATCGAACTAAATAGCGTTCGACTAGAACGATTACACCAAAAAAAAGTAAGCTTACCATCATAATGGCCAGTATCGCAACAAATACTCGGTCTGTTCTAAAGGAAGATGAGGCAAATGTCATATACACTCCAATACCTGACTTTGCACCAAGCCATTCAGAAATCACTGCTCCCATCACACTATAGGTGGCCGATATCTTTAGTCCTGAAAAGAGAGATGGAAGAGCAAAAGGGAACTCTAGCTTCCAAAATAATTGTTTGGTCGAAGCCCCGGCCATCATCATATATTGCTTTAGCTCTGGTGATGTTTGTCTAAAACCATCCATTGCTGCAACTGTAATGGGAAAAAAGCAAACCAATGTAATCACAATTAGTTTAGGTAGTAAGCCGAATCCAAACCAAATGATTAATAGAGGGGCAAGAACAATAATGGGTACATTTTGCGATAAAATTAATAATGGGTAAACAGATTCACGTACAACAGGGAGTAAGTGTAGAAGGATAGCTGTCAATAATCCAATGCCTGAACCAATCAGCAGTCCTAATAAAGCGAGCATGATTGTTGAAAGCAAATCAGGGTAGAACTCCCCCCACCCTATGATAGCTTCGGTCATGATTTTCGTTGGTGGTGGAAGAAGCCAATCAGGAACTTCTGCCAGTTTGACCATACCTTCCCATGCAATGAATAAAAAGAGGAGAACCACTAACGGCCTCCATCCTTTCCGTACTTGTCTGTTCATTATTGATATTTCTCCGTTAACTCATCCATAGTGATTCCAGATGGTTGAAATAAAATTTTCACCTGTGAAATGACGTTACTGCTTCCTATTTCAACCATGCGCTCATTCATCTTAACAATCACACGTAGTAGTTGTTCTAGGTCACCTTCCATCGTGGTTTCAAGAGGGTGAACCTGATATTTAACCCCTGATTCGTGAATGATCCGGATGGCCTCGTCTACATAAGGAATAACGCTTTCCCCGTCCTTCGTTTTCGGTATGATTTGGATACTAATTAGTGCATTAGCCATGAAATCCCCCCCCTTATTCTGGTAAAAACTCGTTTGTAAATGCCTTTTTCGCTTCTAGCTCTTTCTCCAGTAAACCGTTTTCAAACATCCATGAAGCATAGTTTTCCCAAACCTCAAGTTTTTGCTCTCCCCATCTTTTTGCATCATCTTGATATTTTGGAGATAACCATTCTTGGCTCTTTTTCACTAGCTCTGGGTCTAAGTCTGGTGCTGCTTTTAGTAAAATGTCGGCTGCTTCTGAGGGTTTTTCAATTGAAAATTCATAGCCCTTAGCAACAGCCTTGACGAATGCTTTAACTGTATCAGGATTTTCAGAAATCATTTCCTCATTTGTTGTAACTACAGGTGTATAGTAATCTAGTTTCTCTGAGTAATCCGTTAAGTAAACCATATTAATGGGTTCATCGCGAAGCTCGGCTTCAATACCCGTCCATCCGTAAAAAATCCAGGCAAAGTCAATATCCCTTTTTACAGCTGTAAAGAAATCCGCATCACCCATACTGATGAACGAAACCTTTTCCACGTCAGCCTTTTCCACGTTCATTATGGAAGAAATCACAGACTCTTCAACTGGTGAACCCCATCCGCCATAGGTCTTCCCTTCAAAATCCTTAGGCGAGACAATGTTTTTCTCAACCGGTGATGCAAATCCTGATGTATTATGCTGAATAATGGCCGCGACTGAAACAAGTGGAACACCTTGGATACGTGCTTGTGTCACGCCTTCTTGGTAGCCAATCCCAAACTCAGATTTACCGGCAGCCACAAGCTGATCTGCCCCAGCTTCACCCGGCATAATAATTTCGACATCTAAGCCTTCCGCTTCAAAAAAACCTTGATCCTTTGCTACATACAAGCCTGTATGGTTTGTATTTGGTGTCCAATCTAGAACAACGGAAACCTTTTGTAGTTCTTCGTTCCCCTGTTGACCCTCGGCACCATTATTGCCACAACCCGCTATGATGAAGATCGATGATAGTACGGCAAACCACTTTTTCATAGTAATCCTCCTAATTTAGTAGTCTATAAAACAAATAAAAGCACCCAAGGGTATTCACCTGGGCGCATATCAATAAACATAATTATGTATGTTTAAGAATATATTCCCTACGCTGGTTTTAACCAGATCAGGTTCTAAGGGTCAGCATCTCTAAGGACGCTATCTCAACCGGCAACACCGGTCCCCCCACTATTCTTGGAAAGTGTACTTTTATTTGTTTTCATTATAACAGATAACTTTGGTTTAGCTAGTAAAATGAATTGGACTTATGAATTCTTCGTACGTTTAGAGGAGCTTATAGTGCGGAGCATTCTATACACCTCTAACATTTTATTCAATCATACAAATTTCAAAATACCTGTCGCCTCCAATCCTATGGGTATCAAACAATCTCATGATAAAAGTAATAGCACAAGAACTATCATGATATATTCCATGAAAAACATGAACTAGTAAGCTGACATTATCATAAGAAAGTATATTTGTAAATCGTAATGATGTTGTTTTAATTCCAACTCATTTAAATGTCTCTATGGCAGGCTTCTAGATTCCGTTTAATCAAACGTTTGTTTAAAACACTACTTTAATTTGTTTTTCTACAATAATTATAGAGAGATTCTCAAGGCTTGAAGGGTACTTTCTGTTGATTATACGGTATAGTATATTTATAAATCGTAAAGAAGTCGATTTATAAACAGGCCTTTAAAAGACTGATACAGCGGAATTTCCCCTTTGAGTTAATCAAACGTTCGTTTAAAACAGGTTGTTTTTTTATTATTACAGAATAATAAAAAAATCGGAATAAAACCCACTTCACTTGCTTTTTCTTAGTATTATTACTGAAATATCTCCTATGTAGCAAGCTTATAATATGGTTTGTTTGATTACCGGCCATTCGGATTTCGACAATAGATTTATTTTACATTACTATATACCCAGATTATTCATACAAAACAATAAAAAAGCGAGAAACCCTTAACTTCAAGGATACGGCGCCCTGTTATAACAAAATTATTGGATAAAACGGATGTAAGTTTGATAGTAGCATCTTGAAGTATCTTGTGAAAACGATTCTGTTCTTATTTTCGACTTTGAATCAACTTTTTTCGATAACGCGTTAGACCTCGTAAATCGCAAATATCCTCTGGTGGAACAAAATTACGTTCAATTAGTCCACAGCGTAAGAGTTGGCCAAACCATTCTGCATCTTTTACATCGGTTTTACGCCCTGGAACTTTTTTCACATGCCTAGCATTGGCAAGAACAAGTTGAAAAGTATCTTCGAGTATGTTCCATATCGGTTTCCAGTATACTCCAGTGCTTTCCATAACCACATCAGTTATCTGATGTTCAGATAACCAATCGTTTAGAGCTAATAGCCCAGTAGTTGTCGTTGAAAAAGATTGAATAGATTTTTTCGGTTTTTAATCTAACGGACCAAATAACACACATGCTACAACTGTTTCTTGGTGTACATCTAGGCCTGCACACCGTTCAATCATTGCTTACATTGGAAAATCACCTCAAAAATTGATTAACAATACAGGTCACAGGAGATATCTGACAAAAATTTTGTATACGTGCTATAAACACATTAGATGGTGCTTCAATCCTGTCACAGCCAGTTTCTTATATAGGGTATCTTCTTTAAGATCCACCAGAAAGTATTCAGGCTGGTCGTATTGTCATTCACCAGTATTGACAATGGGGTAATGTGTTAGACTCTACTGGGTTAAAGGGACCTTTTCATGGTAGATGGTGGTGGCGAGGAGCGCCACCATGAGAGTTTCTTATCTTTGAAAAAAAGCTTAAATTATTGGCGCTCTTCTCAACCTATATTATGGAAGCGTATTACCTGCCGAACGATATAGCTCATACCATTCTTCTCTGGTTAAAGTAATTTCAGATGCCTTGGCTATGTCTCTTATTCGCTTCGGATTCATGGAACCGACAACTGGCTGGATTTTAGCTGGATGACGTAATATCCAGGCAATGGCTATTGCCGAATCCGTCACACCTTTTTTCTCTGCAAGTTCTTGCAGCAACGCATTTACTTCTGGAAAATCTTTGTTCCCAACAAATGGCCCTTTGATCATCCCGTATTGAAACGGTGACCAGGCTTGGATCGTCATGTCGTTCAAGCGGCTATACTCCAGAACCCCACTGTCGCGAACAACTGATGGATCATGCTGCATATTCACATTGAGACCTGCATCAATTATAGGTGTATGCATGATACTTAATTGCAGCTGGTTTACAATCAAGTCAACCTCCAGATACTTCTTTAACAATTCAATTTGCATCGGATTTTGATTACTCACACCAAAATGACGTACTTTTCCACTTTCCTTCAATCTAGCAAAAGCTTCGGCAACTTCTTCAGGTTCCATTAAGGCATCCGGACGATGAAGAAGCAAGATATCAATATAGTCTGTTTTCAAGCGCTCGAGACTGAGGTCTACCGATGCTAGAATATGTTCTTTTGAAAAATCAAAAAAACCATTACGAATACCACACTTCGTCTGAATAATCATCTTATCTCGAACAGAAGCATTCATATCTACTGCATTTGCAAAAACCTCTTCTGATTTTCCTCCACCATAAATATCGGCATGATCAAATAAATCAATTCCTACTTCTTGCGCCGTCTCAATGACATTCGCTGCCTCTATTTTCGAAAGTCCCGCCATTCTCATACAACCTAATGAAATTTCTCCAACTTCTAAATGACTGGTACCTAATTTGATTTTTTTCAAAAGGACACCCCTTTCTAATGATAGTTTCATTATACCATTTAAAGGAGATAGGTCATAAATATATGCAGTTACAGGTAGATATAACTACGCATTAGATTTCAATAATTATAGGAAGAATCATCGGTTTTTTCCTAGTTTGTGAATATAAATACTGACCAACTGATTTTTTTATTTCGTGTTTGATCACATTCCATTGTGTTTTGTTCACTGCTTTTAGGTCATTTACGTTTTTGATTATAAGGCGATTCACCTCACTTAGAAGTTCCTCTGAATCTTTGGCAAATATAAACCCACGGGAAATGGTATCTGGTCCAGATACCAATTTCCTTTCTGACTTGCTCATGGTTAATACAATCACGAGCATTCCATCCTCAGAAAGCTGTTTTCGATCTCGTATTACACTGTCCCCAACATCACCGATTCCACCATCTACATACGTATTTCCAACCGGTATCTTCCGCGTCTGTCGGGCAATTGATTTTTGAATATCAACGACCTCTCCATTATTCATGATGAAGGTGTTTCCTTGCTCAACTCCAACGGACTCAGCTAATAAACGGTGATGGTGTAGCATCCTGAATTCACCGTGAATAGGTATAAAATATTTAGGTTTCATTAATGAAAGCATGAGTTTTAAATCCTCTTGGTACCCATGTCCGGAAACATGCATTCCTGTTGAACTACCCGACCCATAAATCACGTGCGCACCAAGTGTAAAAAAGTTGTCTACGATACGAGAAACATTCCGTTCATTTCCCGGTATTGGACCAGCAGCAAAAATGACCGTATCTTCAGGTAAGATCTCAACACCCCGATAGTTGGAAGTGGAAAGACGCGCGAGGGCTGCATTGGGTTCTCCTTGACTTCCTGTACAAAGAATGGCTACTTTTTCAGGTGCCAGTTCATGGATTTCGTCTTGTGTAATTAACATTCCATCCGGAACATCTAAAAAACCTCGCTCCATCGCAACGGCTACCACATTCACCATACTTCGTCCAAGTAAAGCTAGCTTCCGATTCGTTTTTAAAGCAGCATCAACGACTTGCTGAACGCGGTTAATATTTGAAGCAAAGGTGGAAATAAATAGTTTGCGCTTGGCTTTCATAAAAGCTTCTAAGACATGCTCACCTACTATTTGCTCTGAAGGACTTAATCCTGGTCGTTCCGCATTGGTACTTTCAGATAACAGAAGCAAGACACCCTGTTTGCCGATCTCAGCCATCTTATGAATATCTGAATGCTGATTATTGACAGGAGTCAAATCAAACTTGAAGTCCCCGGTGTGTACAACTGTCCCCTGTGGTGTGTTAAAGACAATTCCTAAACAATCGGGAATACTATGATTCACCTTGAAAAAACTCACATTGATTTCTGCGAATTTCAAGGTCGAATTGGAGTCGATTTCAACTAGTTCGGTTTCCCTCAAGATTTTATGTTCTTTTAATTTTAGTTCAATTAAACCTAATGTGAAGCGTGTAGCATAAACGGGTACATTAAACTTTTTTAGGAAGAAAGGAATTCCCCCAATATGATCTTCATGTCCATGTGTAACTACTAATGCTCTAATTTTTTCCTTGTTTTCTAGCAAGTAACTAGTGTCTGGAATGATCAAATCAATACCTAATAAACTTTCATCTGGAAACTTATTCCCACAGTCGATGATGATGATATCGTGGTCATATTGAACGACATACATATTTTTTCCGATTTCGTTCATCCCACCTAAGGCAAAAATGGATAATGTATTCTCGTTTGTGCTCAAAATGGTATCCTCCCAGTTTTTAAATACTCTTAGTAGTATGCCTTTTTGGTTTTCATTTATAAGAGGTTGAGTGATTGGGTCACAATTCTCTTAATCGCTTAAGACAACCATAGGGACAGGTACCGTGTCCCTATGGTTTCTATTCCGTGGGACATGGTACCTGTCCCCTTGTCCCTTTTATTTCATTCTTTTCTCCGAAACGGCCTCACAAATCATGTCATACATACTCTCCACACCTACATCAGATGCAACAAATTTGTAGGCATTCTTCTGAGAGATACCAAGACTATCTGCTTCCTTTGCCGCATCAATGTTTGCTCCCATAAAAATAAATTCCCAATTGTATTTGTCTTGTTGGTGTTGGATCAGTTCTTTTACTTTTTCATAGGTGAATTCATAGCTTGCATTTTCCTCGCCATCTGTTGTAATGACAAAGATAACGTTGTTAGGTCTTTGTTCCTCGGCGGTCATTGACAATCTGTGACCCACTTCCAAAATAGTATTTCCCACTGCGTCTAGCAAGGCTGTACACCCTCTAACATAATAATCCTTTTCGGTAAGCACAGCATGGTTTGCATCAACCCCATTCCACAATACTTCATACTCGTCATCAAAAAGAACAGTTGTAAGTATGGTTTCTCCTTCTAGCTTGCACTGCTTTTGAATAAAAGCATTAAACCCACCAATCGTATCACGCTCTAGCCCCGCCATAGACCCGCTTCGATCTAGTAAAAAAATAATCTCCGTTACATTCCTTTTCATCTTCATACCCCTCTCAAATTTGTTTCTGATATAATTGTATTGTAGCTTTATTTATCCATATTTTGGTCGCCTGCAAAGCGACATTTGAGGGGGCAGACACTATGCTTGATAGTAAGATACTTGAAGAAATGCAAGTGTACATAGATTCACACGTAATCGAACTCAAGATATTCAATGTTAAATCGTCTGAATATCTTGAGGACTTTATTCTTGAAGAGATGCAGCACGTAGAATTAGAAGATTTTATCAAGACCAAGCGTCAACCAACACTTACTCAGGTGTTGTTTAGCTTTATCGATAAAAAAGGAGTAAGTGACGCAGAAATCTACAAAAAAGCTGGAATTGACCGCAGACATTTTTCGAAAATGCGATCAAATCCAGACTATCATCCTAAGAAAAACACCACGATTGCTCTGGCCTTAGCTCTTGGACTAAACAAAAAAGAAACCGACAAGCTCTTGAGCTCCGCCGGTTACTCCTTATCGGAAAGTGATATTTCCGACTTGGTCATTCAATTTTGTCTAGAAAAAAAGATATATGATATTCAGTATGTGAATGAGGCTTTGGATTATTTTAGTATGAAGCCTTTGGGTGGGGTGCTTTAGAGACAGAGGGACAGGTACAGTGTCCCTCTGTTTTTTCTCTGTGGGACGCGGTACCTGTCCCCTCGGCACCAACACATGTTTTGTTATGAGCCTAGTTCTCTTTGAATAACTTATTGATATAAGGAATACAAAGTATGTTCTTAGGGAGGATGACAAGTGGGATATTATGTTAGAGTGGAACCCGATGTTAAAATTTTTGTTGAAGATGTAAACCCGTTGAGTAAGAAAGTGATTCTGTTTGTACATGGTTGGCCTGCAAACCATAGATTGTTTGAGTATCAATTTAATATTCTTCCTGCCATGGGGTATCGATGTATTGGAATCGATATCAGAGGGTTTGGGAAATCAAGTAAGCCTTTTGGAGGATATTCATATGATAGACTAGCTGACGATATTCGTTGTGTCGTGGAAACACTTGGGTTGCAGAATTTCACACTCGCTGGTCATTCTGTGGGAGGAGCAATCGCTAGTAGATATATGGGTCGTCATAATGGATATGGGGTATGTAAATTAGCTCTTTTTGGTGCTGCTGCCCCTAGTTTTGTAAAAAGACCAGACTTTCCATATGGTTTAGAAGTGGAGGATGTAAATACACTAATCAAAGAAACCTATCAAGATCGTCCTGCCATGCTAGCAGGATTAAAGGATAAATTCTTCTATCAAAGTATCACCCAACCATTCTCAGATTGGTTCTTTCAATTAGGTCTAGAAGCCGCGGGCTATTCAACTGCTCGTCTGTTAGTTTCCTTAAGGGATGAAAGCTTATTTTATGATATTCAAAAAATACAGGTCCCGACCCTACTCCTCCACGGCATACATGATCAAATCAGTTTGCCTCCTTTGGCCTCTATACTTAATCAAGGAATTAGAAACTCCAAACTCGTTTGGTTTGAACACAGCGGACATGGATTGTTTTGGGAAGAGCAAGACAAGTTTAATCGAGAATTAATTCATTTTATTGGATAATCGAGAGACTTGGGACAGGTAAAGCGTCCCTCTGTTTTTTCTCTGTGGGACGCGGTACCTGTCCCCTCGGCACTCTGTTTTTTCTCTGTGGGACGCGGTACCTGTCCCCTCGGCACCCTAAATGGGCGGGACAAGGTACCTGTCTTATTACCCTTCCTATACTCATCCTTTACTCTCCAACAGCTTTTTCCGTAAATCCCTCTCCATTCCTGCGAGTTCGAGTTCCGCCTGACGACGTTTGCTTCGTCCTTCTTCTTGAATTTTCAACGTTTCTTCAAGAGTAGAAATGAGATTTTCTTGTGTTTTCTTTAAGGTCTCAATATCAATGATTCCTCGCTCATTTTCTTTCGCTGTTTCTATTGTGTTCGTTTTGAGCATTTCAGCGTTCTTGAGCAAAAGGTCATTCGTTGTCTTGGCTATTTGCTTTTGAGCCTCGACCGCATTACGTTGTCTGATCAAGGTTAACGTGATGGCTACTTGATTCTTCCATAGAGGAATGGCGGTTAAGATTGACGATTGAATTTTTTCCACAAGTGCTTGGTTTGTGTTTTGGATCAATCGTATTTGCGGGGCACTTTGTATCGTAATCTCTCTGCTTAATTTCAGGTCATATACCCGCTTATCTAGTCGATCGGTAAACTGAAGCATATCATTTACTTCTTGAAACTTCATTTGATCCTTTGTTACTTCAGCTTCTTTTTTCATAGCTGGAATGGTCTTCTCTTGTAGCTCCTCTAGCTTTAATTCTCCCGCTGAAATATAGACATTTAAGGCATGAAAATACTCCTTATTATGTTCGTAAAGCTTTTCTAGAAAACCAATGTCGGATAAAAGTACATCCTTACTGCGATCTAGCTTCACACTAATTCGATCAATTTGTGCTCCCGTTTTTTGATATTTTGATAGAACCTCTTGCATGGAGCCTGAAACACTTCCAAAAATCCGCTTATATAATGGCTGCTTCTCAAGCTTTAATTCATCTACGTTCACATCATTAAATCGCTTCATGAGTTCACTAATGATTTCTCCGACCTCACCTAAGTCCTTCTGGCTGACATGCTCAAGCATGCTAGTTGAAAAAGTAAGCAGCTTTGATTGTGCAGGTGTACCATACGAAATCATGGCCTGATGGTTCTTCGGATCAATCTGCCCAGCAAGTTGATAGGCTCGTTTTCGGTCCTCCTCTGGGATCACATCAATAAGTCTCTGTGATTTCTCTTCTATTATCTCTACCTTTGAATGGTCGTCTCCAAATGGGTTAGCTAGTAACTCATCCATTAAATTCGGTTGACTCGTTCTCGTTTCGGTCATTTAATCTTCCTACCTTCTTTGATTATTTTAGAATTCTTGATTGAATGCTTCGCAACATCTAATTCAAAATGAAGTTGATCGATATCAGTCGCTAATACTAGATATAAATCCTGTTCAATTGAAAGAACGAGCTCATCTATAGTTTTTTTCGTGTCATCCAAGGCACTTTGTACTTCTACCGTTTTCTTCGGTTGAGAGGACAAAAACACATATTTCTCAGTGAGCTCGACAGCTGAATCTATATGGGTAAAATAAAAGCGCTCGGCTTTGTAAAACCGTTTAGGTTCAGCTTTTGTTAAGGATATGATTTTACTGGATAGCCTTAGCAGGTCGAACCTTTGTTTTAATGAGGGTAAAAGTCGAACCTGAAACAGCACTTTTTGAAGACGACGCAATTTCCGCTTTGCCTCATTTATATTTTTCCGAATATATCGGTACTCTTTTAGGGACAAACCCTGCCTAGTCACGAATCTGTATTTCATATAGGCTCCAAGAATCCCAAAGGTTAGAATTCCAACTCCAATTGAAAGTCCTGAAGAAACGAAATAGGTTTGATCAAAAGAAAACATACATATAAACCAGCTAATAACCGTCACCGGAATGGCTACCAATGACCGAATGAGAAATGTTAAAAACGAATTCATTGTCAATCGACTCCTAACCTTTTAATCCATACTATAGTTACGTATGAAACGTAATCTGGTTTCACTTTATACAGCTTATCCATACATTTATATGAAAATAACAATACAGTATTCTGTCTTTCCTTCCTACAGACTAGGAATGTAGTTTTTGGTAAGACCTGAGACCTATTTTTACATAAAAGCAAAAGGCACCTTCCAGATAATTAGAGGGTGCCAGGCACTTTGTTGTTTTACTTTTTGAAAGTATCCGAATATACCGCCATGGCATCACACATGAATTTGGCTAGACCTTCGCCAAATTGATCGATATTCTTCGTAAATCTTTCGTCATCCACGTACATTTTGCTTAGGCCCTTAAAGGCGTCTAGTGAATAGTGATAGCCAAAGCTACTATTAATGAAAACATACCAGTCATTAATGGCGTTTTGTGCTTCTTCTGAGTCATGTGAGCCATCTCGAAGATCCGCTAGTTTACGATAAATAGCATTCATTTTTTCACCCATTGCTTTTTGTTCATTCTCAGACATCTTACCGATTTTAGCATTGGATGTATTAACCGCTTCATCCCCAAAGCTATCACGTGCTTCTTTCTCGTAAGGATTTTGACTAAAGTCAAACCCTTCAAACTTTACCTTATTGGACATTTCAATTTCTCCTTTCATATACTTTGCTGTCTTATCAATCGTCGAAATCATTTTATCGAGACGGCTACGCTTCTCCAGTAACATTTTTAACTGTA
Organism: Bacillus sp. DJP31; assembly: GCF_049310945.1. Taxonomy (NCBI): domain Bacteria; kingdom Bacillati; phylum Bacillota; class Bacilli; order Caryophanales; family Bacillaceae; genus Bacillus; species Bacillus sp. DJP31. The sequence continues at coordinate 118,578 of NZ_JBMERO010000009.1, forward strand.
AGTCAATTGCTTCTAGGCGATCAAATGACGGACTATTGATCATTTCTTTGATCTTCATTAAAGGGAGGCCAAGCTCTTTAAAAAATAAAATTTGTTGCAGGGTTACTAGATTTTCATCAGAGTAAAGTCGATAACCAGAACTCGTTAACTCGCCTGGAATCAAAAGTCCGATATCGTTGTAGTGATGGAGTGCGCGCACACTAATCCCAACTAGATCCGCAACTTCTTTTACCTTAAGTGTCATTTTTCTGACCTCTCTTATTAACTACTTTAAAGTATCACGTAACGTGAGAGTCAATTGATTTTGATAAAAGAATTTTAGAAACCTGTCAAAAATATGCTTTTTTAGTATGTTATAGTTAAAGCAAATAATGGAACAGTCAGGGTCTTATTCGGAATTTACAAATGATCCCACTCGGGCTCTGATTGATGAGCAGTATGAAATTGTTAACGGAATACGCTATGATTTAAAGCCCTCGCCGAGCACAGGCAAGAGGGATAAAACATTGAAAAAATATATAACTATGCCAGGTTTGGAGTCAAAGAGTATTGGATTGTTGATCCGATTCACCAGACCATTGACCAGTTTCTCCTAAACAATCATACCTACGACTTACTTAATACACTTGTCCCAGGTGACATCATGACATCTCCTCTGCTTTCTTGTATCAACTTTGACCTCGACATACTCTTTCATGACTATAAGCGTATTTAACAATCCCGGATGATGCTTATACTGAAAAGTTCCAAGCACCTCCCATTTATTTGGAAGGTGCCTGGAACTATATTTGTTACCTCTTATCTTCTAAATTTAATCACTCTAATCACATTAGCAGGGTTTCCACCTACAACTACATTGGAAGGAACGTCTTTTGTGACAACTGCTCCTGAAGCAACGACTACATTATCACCGATCGTGACACCTGGATTAATAATGGCCCCACCTCCGATCCAGGCATTGTCTCCTATTGTGACAGGGTTCGCATATTCGGGTCCTTTGTTTCGCTCAAACGGATTCACTGGATGAGTAGCTGTATAAATATTTACGCCTGGTGCAAGCATGCAATTGTCAAGTTTGTAAAAGCAAGAAAAAGCCTTGATATTACTGTTTTTTTTGGTAGTTCCGTAGTAATGAAAAATCATTACTACAAAACTAATAAAAAAAGAGCCTAAAAAAGACTCTCTTAAACCAGGTATTCATGAAAATCTTTATACTGACGGCTGCCAACGATCGACATATCTCCCGAACGAACAAGATTCCTAAGTTCAGTTAATACAGACATCTCATAGTAATGACGATTTTTCGTTTTCATTGAGATACATACAATTTTAAGATAATTGCACCTTGTTTTGTTCTTCATACTCTTTCACTCGTCGATAGAAAGTATTCGGCTTTAACTGAAGACGTCCCATACCTTCTGTAGCAGTAATGAGTCCAGATTTCCAGTCATTATATACTTGAATAAAATCTGCGTTTATTTCAAACTTGCGCCGTCCGAATCTTACCCCTTTTTTCTTAGCGACTTCAATTCCTTCAGTTTGCCTTTGCTTGTTTTTTATCCGCTCTTGTTCAGCTACATAAGACAACAGGCTTAAAAACTGATCCTCCATCACTTTTCCGAAATTACCCATTTCTCGGAATTTCCGGCTATCAAAAAGTGTTTCGTTTTCCAATACTACAATATCCGCATTGAGTTTCCTTGTAATATACTTCCATTCTCGGATAATTCCGTCATAATCCCGACCTAGTCGGTCAAGAGCGTCGAGATACACTAGGTCACCTTCACGTATAATTAAAAGCATTGCTTGATACTGAGGACGATTAAAATCTTTTCCGCTCTGCTTGTCTATAAAAACATACCGTTCTTCAATTCTAAGTTCACGAAATTTCTTAAGCTGTCTTTCTGGATTTTGATCTTTGGCAGAGACGCGAGCATATCCTAGTTTCAAAAGTAATACCTCCCTTTTCTCTCAAACTATTATTCTATGTCAAAAAGTATATCATTAAGATGAAATGTTTCAAAATAAAAAAAATACTTTATGACATGTAGAATCCTACTTTTTTTCTGCATGTCACAAAGTATGCTTTTTGAAATTCTATACAAGATAAAATCTTACAAGCAGACCTACTACACAAAGTAAATTCTCAGCATTTCAAACGAAAAGTACTATGACACCTTTGTTAGAATAGGAGTAACTGTCTATAAAAACTCTGTTAAATATAAAAATTAATAATTTACAAGGGTATAAATAACTAAAAAACTTGGGAAAGTACCTATCAATTTTTAACTCTAAGAGACATTTTTTACCCTCATATTTCCTAATATGGAATTTAGAGGATATTTATTAAATACCTCGAATTCTATATAGTACAAGAAAAAAACTCTAGGAGGTAATACGAAATGCAGATTAAAAGATTTTTTGCTTCAACATGTTGTGCAATAATGTTGATTGGAGGTCTGGAAGGAGTAGCAAGTGCTTCGGATAATAAAAGTGAGCAAGAAAAAATCAAGATTGAATTTGAGCAAAAGATAACAGAAACTGAAGCTCAAAGATTAAAAAATGAGAAGGTAAATCAAAAGGAAGTAGAGAAAGAACTAAAGTGGATGAAGAAAAATGCTCCAGAGAAGTATGCGCAAATTATGCAATCTAGTAATCCCGAACAAGGTGAATTTTCTACTCTCGCTTCAAGTACTTCTCTTGGAACAAATGGAGATGTTGTAATTACTTATGATGCTAAAACTTCAGGGTGGAGTCATGGACACGCAGCTGTCGTAAGATGGGACAACTCATATATTATTGAAGCTTGGCCAGATGCAGGCGTTAGATACTATACGAATAATTGGAAATCTCGTTTTAACGATTGGAAAGGATTATGGATCAGTGGAGCTAGCGGAGCAGATTATGATTACGCTCAGTCTTATGGTGGTGGACAGGTTGGAGATCCATATAGTACTGTATATGGGAAATATCAGTCAGATAAATGGAATTGCTCTCTGTTAGCCTGGAAAGCTTGGAATCAAAGAGGGTTCGATCTTGATGCTGATGGAGGGATTGTTGTAACTCCGTCTGATCTTGACAGAGATTCACAAACCACAACCTTTGCATCAAACTAATATTAGAGGGTGTTCAAAAAGTCCGGCAAAAATAGCTTCAAATTTCTTCGTCAGCTCGTCTCTCCGCTCCTCACGTATACAAAACATACGCTCCGGTGCTCAAGACTTCGCTTCCTCGAACTTCTTTGCTCTTTTTGTCCTCCTTTTTGAACAGACTCTATTAGTCAGTTAATCAATAAGAGCATAAATAATAATTTTATGTTCTTATTATTCTTCTTAAGGAGTGAATACATGAAGCCTAGATTAAAGAAATTCTATATTTATATTAGTATCACTATTTTATTAATTTTCTCCGCTTACTATATACTCTCCAAAACAGGGACTTTTCATGGAGAAGAACCAATATATCAAAACATTAATTCACTAGAGGAATACTCTAATGAGAAAAGTTTTGGAAATATCCCTGCTAATTTACTTCTTCTTTATTCACATCCAATTAATGATAAGTCCTTTGTAGTGAGAACCAAAGGAGATCAAATTATTAGTGAAAGCACAATTGATTCAAATGGGTTGTTTTATATTGATAAAGATAAACAAAACAATAACATAATTCTTTGGTCAAATCTTAAGGAACACATGTATATATTAGATGAAAAAAATGAGTATACACCTAATAAAATTGAAAATGAACAACCATTAAATCTTATAATTAAAGATAAAGGTATTGAAATTTTTGCATTTAATACTGATATTCAGAAAAATACGTTAGTAATGAAGATAGATGGGAAGCAACATGAACTAGAATTCAAACCCCTAATAATTAATGCGATCCATGATGAACATAAGGTCTATCTTTTTAGTGATATAGTAGAAGAAGAACGGTCCGTAGTTCATGTAATAAATAAGATTTCAGGGGAAATTGAAAAGGAGATTACACTTCAAGAGAACCATGCAAGTGATATGCTGTTTTATAATAATCAAATAGTCATTTCAACTGAGAAGAGGCTTACTATTATTGAAAAAGATTCATATAATGTTAGTTATATAGATATTAATGATGAGATATTAGCCCTCGACAGACTGCACATTTATAAAGATTCATTATATGTAAGTTATTACGATAAAGGAAAAACAGGTCTTGCTACTCTAGATGAGAACTTTAATACTACAAATAATATTTCTTTTGACTTTCCATATATGACGGCTAAGTTCGAAGGCGAAAATATGTTTGTTATGTCACAGTTAACGTCAGGTGATAACAAGGTTGGAAAGGGAATTATTGGTGTATTTAATATAGAGAATCATAAAAAGACTGGTCAGTTTATCACACCGGAACAGGAACATAAACTCCAAGATTTTTATATTCTAGAAAAGGAGTAATGTAGATATGGGTGCAACTTTAGATACATGGGTTTGGGTTGTCTATTTTACATTTTTGGGAATCAGTTTTATAGGTGCAATAGTAGCAATTGTAGAAGGGGTAATTAAGAGAAGATATTCTACACTTACCATTTTGCTAACACCTTTATTTATAGTTATGAACATAATTAAAAATATTACTCGACTTGAACAGAATGAATGGGAAAATTGGGTGAATAGTTTAGCCACTGGTCAATTATGGGCAATTATTTGCTTAGCAATTTTTTTGTACATAATATATTGGTGGATAATGGTGATACGAGAAATAACAAAAAGAATAAAAAAGAATAAGAATCAAGATATTAATCACTAAATTATCAATTCAAACATAAGATATTTGTAGTTAAACACAATTGCTGATTAAAGCCCAATTTCTCAATCATTGAGAGATTGGGCTTTTTAATACTGATTATTCTTGACGTTGTAAATCCACGTTTTACTGGCGGTACCCTTTTCTATATCCTTGTCTGACTTTTTTAATTCGAATACATAATTCCTTAATACGGTCCTACTATGTAGCGGCGTAACTGCAATATCAAACCTTCCTAAGCCAGCTTCTCTGTTTGAAGAAACTTTATACGAGTCTACCAAAGAGGACATCAATCCTAAAATCCACATATGATAAGAATTTTCTTTATTAACTAAGTCCCACGAACTGGCGCATTCTTCCAACAGATTTTGTAAAACTTCTTCTAATCTCTCCGCACTTTCATCATTAGGTTTTAATGATTCTAAAATATCAGCCCAATTAAATGTAACATTTAATTCTACTAGTTTATTAATATTGGCAAGCCATGCATTTAAAACTTCCTTATTCGGAACTCTTAAAGATACTGTTTCACTTGTAACATCATCAAAAGTTAAATAACCTGTATAGAAGGCATATGTCAAATAATTAGATAATGAATCTGTTCGATCAAGGTAATTTAGTTCGTGATTAAGTGGAACTGTTACAGAATCTCCTGTTAACAATGCAGAGACTTTTTCAAGTCCCTCATCCGTTAATTTCTCTTTATACGTTACCCAGTCAGAATTCCCTGTTAAAACCCATGTCTTATTTATTCGGGAATCCCCACTAGCTATGCTTTTTATATAGTTAAGTAAACTCCATGGACTAATTACGTTTATTTCTCCCGAATTATTGCTATCTAAGTAATCTAACATGGAATTACTAGTTCTTTTATCCATCCAACCTGTTAAAACTTCAATTTCTTCAAAAGTAAATCCGAAAATGGCTTCATAAATATTGTTAAAGAAAGTATCCCGAACTGAGTTATTAAAAGCACTGAATACACTATTAGCAGCTAGTGGAAGAACTCCAGTTAAAATCGCCCCTTCTCTACGAATGGTGTGTCCTTAAGTAATGAATTAAGGAAGTTTCTATATATATCTAGAACATTATCGAAATAACCGTTTACAGTTTCTTCTTCTTTATTGGCTGCATCCATTAGGACCTTGTCATATTCATCTATGAGAATAACGAACTTCTTTTCTTTTTTCAGTGACAAATATTCTAAGAAAGAAACAAATTCTTCCATAATCAGCAGAACTTTTTCTCTTGGATTAGTAGCATGAGTTTGACCGTATTTAAGAATATATTCCTCATACAAGTCTTCATATTGAAAGAAAATGCTTCTAAAACATTTCCTTAAGCCGCTGTATAGATTATTAAAAGTTTTTGCATCAATATTTTTAAAAGTTAAAAAAATAGATTCTAGATGTTCTCTACTCGAAACAATATCAGGAGTTACGTGTTTTAAAATATCTGTACCACTAAATATAAATTTAGGCTCTTTGCAATTAAACCATTGGTCCACCATTGACAATATACTTGTTTTAAAAAATCTTCGTGGTCTTACTATAAGAGTGACTTTCACTCCACTTTCCCACCACTTTTCTTATAAACATGGTCTTGTCCACATAAACGGAGTCACTGTTAATATATGTTTCGAAATCAGATTCCTCGAATAATAATTTCGGTGGCTTATCTAGAGGTTTTGATTTTCCATTTATGATCTTTGCCATGAGTCTCCCTCCTTCCTTTCGAATAAAAAAATAATCATTATATAAGGTAGCTACTTTTCTATTAAATAAACTTTCTAATCTTATAACTACATTTTAGCCTGAAAAAATGAAAAGAATAAGACTTAATATTCTTTATACTAATTTCATTACACTCCGTTTGTTCATTCTATCCCCTCAGACGTAATAAGCATACTCTCCCTTGAAAATAAAGGCACGGTTGGACAGGTTCTATGGATAGATGGAAAGTTTCCGTTTCCATCGGTTTAAGTTTTAGTGGTACATTGTACCTTTCCCTTTTATTTTTTTTAACCTTAACCCCTTTTTTAGTCCCAAACTCTATATATAGTTTGGATACTATTCATAAAGGGTGATTGAGACATGAGAAGAAAAAAAGGAATTCGTCAAAAGATAAAGATTTATGGGTTCAAATTTCCACAGGCTCTCCTTGAAGATATGAGAAATTTTCAGGTCGAAAACAATATTCAAATTCCAGCAAGTGCTCATGCAGCCATGATCGCGATCTTAAAACAAATACATAGAGAAAAAACAACCAAAGGGGAAGTCCATGAATTCAACCTTCCCGCATATGCATCCGAGTGTAAAATGGCTTATTCTACTCTTTATGTAGGATTTAAGTTTTGGCTTCGTCACGGCTTCATCCAAGAGACTATTAATTCTGCCGGTATGTCCATTTATATACTTCGAAACTATAAGCAATACTTTGAGACTGAGACCGGTGAAGATCTAAATTATTTTATCGTCCCTCATTCTCTTTTTGAAACGAATATGATCGCCGAACTTGTCCGAACCTCAAATAGCAAAGCCTTCGAATTAATGCTTTCCCTACTAACCCAATTCCGCCATGGCGTGGCAACTATTGACCATACTGATAAAATAGAGAAAATTAAGCAACTACGAAACATGAGTACATTGAAGGTGCAGCTTGGAAAACGATCAAAGGGTGTCCGTGAGGTTTTGGAAATGCTAGAACCTTTATTTCATATTCAATATGTAGGACTTCAGCACCGTGGTCTGCAAGTATGGATCCACCAAGTACAATTTTCCCTAAAATCAGATTGCGTTATCGAGAACTCCGATGCTTTTGAAGTAAGCCCCCTAGTTTCTGAATTTAGTAAACAAACAGATTTTGTTCTCACAGATTTAAACATCAACTATAAACCACGTGATTTATTTGATATTATGATCTCGTTTAAGCAAGAAGTTATCAATGTCCTGAAGTATGTGACCAAGAATGAGGGAGAAAACACCAACTACTCTGCTCGTGATGGCTGGATCGAATCCTACTTTTATTCATGCCTTCGTCGTTTTCAGTCAAAAATCCAAGACCAGATTAAACCCAACCAAGCCTTCCAATTTAGTAAGTCCATCGGCGCTTACTTCCGAACTGTTTTCCGTAACAACCTGAAAACCTTCATTGAAAAAGAGATTCCAACCGATTATATCCGTGAAGCCAATATGAAAGAGTTCCTTATAACAGGAGAATTGCCGGAATTGCATCAACTGCTAACAAAATACTAATTTTTAAAACAAGCCTTGTTTTCAAACTGAAAAAGCAGGGCTATTTGGTGTGGATAAAATAGTAAAGAAACAATCACGCATAGCTCTTTCTACAAGATGGCCCCTTCTCCATTGGAGAGTGGCTATTTTTTTTTCGAATGGGCTCTAAATCATTGCCAGTGATTTTGAAAATCTATAAATGGACGTAGCTGGATATATATTTATCTAAATGCTCGCTTGTTACTTTGTGGAGTAAACATTTAGCTGCTTGTCACGTAAAAAAATCTCTAAATGCTTGCTCGTTGTATGGCATAAAAGTATATAAGGTGGTCACTATTCATGAGGGAAACTTGATTTAATGGTATGTGGGTATACCCCTGTAAGCACTGACATCAAAGGGTATTTTAATGTTTCTGAAAATGACCATATTATATTGATAGCTATACTATACTGATGAATTTACCTTTCTGATTGATTTTTTATATTTGAATGGGTTTTACTGTTATGATGGATTATTTGATTGATCGTTTAACACAGGTAATGGACTTACTGTGTCAGATATTATTACAAGGACCAACGACTTATTTAGGTATAGGCCTCATATGATTAACTGTTCAAGTCTAAGAATTTTTGGAGGAGATTTATGAGAGCCATCTTGTGTACAAAATACGGATCACCCGATGTCCTACAGCTTAAAGAAGTAGAAAAACCCTCTCCAAAGGACAACGAAGTACTGATCAAAATCCATGCAACAACTGTCACAACAGGGGACTGTAGAGTTCGAAGCTTCAATAGTCCTATCTCGTTCTGGATTCCCATGCGTTTATTCTTAGGTATCACAAAACCAAGACAGCCTATATTGGGTGTGGAGTTAGCTGGAGAAATAGAAGAAATAGGCAAAGACGTAAAGCGTTTTAAGAAAGGTGAGCAAGTTTATGCTTTAACCGGAATGCGTTTTGGTGGCTATGCCGAGTATACATGTCTACCAGAAGACGGCATACTCGCAATAAAACCAATCAATACAAGCTACGAGGAAGCTGCTTCTGTTCTTTTTGGAGGAACTACAGCCCTGCATTTTCTTAGAAAAGGAAATATCCAGAGCGGACAAAAAGTTCTTATATATGGTGCTTCTGGTGCCGTCGGAACTTCAGCTGTTCAGCTCGCCAACTACTTTGGGACAGAAGTGACCGGAGTATGCAGTACCTCAAATTTTGAATTAGTTACATCTCTTGGAGCCGATAAAGTGATTGATTACACAAAAGAGGATTTCACAAAAAGTGGAGAGCTTTACGATATCATCTTTGATGCCGTTGGGAAAGCCTCTAAATCAGATTGCAAGAAAGCACTCACGCCGAAAGGGAAATACGTAACCGTTGATGGCCAAGGTATCGCCAAAGAGCGTGTTGAAGACTTACTCTTCCTCAAAGAACTGATTGAAGCAGGGAAAATAAAATCAGTCATAGATCGTCGCTATCCTTTGGAACAAATACCAGAGGCTCATAGATACGTAGATAAAGGGCATAAAAAGGGGAATGTAGTTATAACTATGAATCATAGTTAAAAATAAGTGCCAGGCACCTACCCGTTAAACGGAGGGTGCTTAGCACTTATTTTCATTATTATATGGATACATATATGTCAATTGCTTGTGTTTGAAGCCCTGTTTCTCCTACCTGTTTGCTTTACTTTCTTTTCCTCTAATTATTTCTATTATGATATGGGACGCAGGGACAGGTTTCATGTCCCACTATACATTATTCTTTTCGGAACGCAGTGCCTGTCCCTTTGACCCTACAATAATTCCTCATCCTGTGCTTTTAAGATTGCATGGATACGATCCGTTACTTCCATCTTTGAGTATATGGTAGAGATATAGTTCTTCACGGTTCCCTCAGATAAATAAAGCGCTCGGGCAATTTCACGGTTATCCTTCCCGCTTACAAGTAGACGTAAGACATCTAACTGCCTTTCTGTCATACCATAGCGAGGACTCTTCTCATTTTTATCCTTCTTCTTTTTAGAAGGTGAAGATAAACTACTTGTCCATTCAGCCACCATAAGCTTGGCAATTTCTTGCGGGATCAATGTTCCTCCATTATGCACAAGTCGAATGCTCGAAGCTAGATCTTCTGGCTGCATCGCCTTGAGCAAATATCCATCAGCTCCCGAAGCCATTGCCTCTCTAACGTAATTCATATCGTGGAATGTCGTAAGCATCACAACTCGCATTTTTGGCCAGTGTTGCTTAATATACCTCGTGGCCTCTATCCCATCCATTTCAGGCATATGTATATCCATTAATACAACATGTGGTTGAAATTGTTTACACAGTTCAATCGCTTCAATACCATTGGAAGAAACACCAATAACCTCAATGTCTGTCTCTTGGCGCAATACAATGCGCAAACTTAAAACAGAAACGCTCTAATGATGATTTTTTCAATACGCAATAAAAAAATCCTCTAAATTATTTCCAATAAGAAAAACTCCTTTATTGATATAAAAGGAGTCTCATATCTTTAATGAATTTGCTTTTCAAATAACACATACCTGTCATTTTTTTTTGAAATTCTACTCCATAGCAACAGATTCACAATTAATATTCCTACTGAAATCAGGATGATTAACTGAACTCCCAGTAAAAACAGTCCACTAACCTGGCCAATCATCATTGCAATTACAGGCAGAACGATGATCCCACCAAGGTTCTGGGCTTCCTGATACGTCTTCACCCTTGCTGATATTATGATATTCAGCAGCACCGAAAGCAAGATAACCATTGGGGAAAGGCAGGTTATTAACGCCACCCAGTTACCCGATGGGAAGATCAGCTCGCCAAACAAAGGATACCCCAAAGAATTGATAATAACTCCACAAACTACAAAACTGATGACAGAAACAAATAAGGGCGGTATTAAAGATGCTAATATCTTGCTCAGAAATAACGTTTTAATGGAAATTGGTGAAAACAATAAACTTTCCAGCGTTCGGTTTTCCTTCTCTCCAACAAAGCTGTTAGCGGCCACTGTCATGGCTGTAATAATCGGAACCAGCAAAAATAAGGTTGGAAGCATTTTTTCGTAAGAAGGACTAATATATTTGTTGATCCCATCATAATCCAGTATCGTAACTCCATCATTTGATTATTGAATCATTGCACGAATTCGTTCCTCATTTAAATGTAATTCTTCTTTTATATATTTTTTCTCTGTAATATCAATTTGAATCGATATATATTGAAAGGGGGCGTTCTTCTGTTAAAAAAGGAACAATTACCGTGTTCACCCAATAGAAAGTTCCATACCTGGCCATTACTAATGGTTCTCCACATCTCTTGAAAAAATTGCTTGTATCAAATCCTGAATTAATAACTCGATGATTTTGTCCAATTAACTCATCCATAGAATATTGGGATATCTCACAGAATTCATCATTTGCATAAGTGATTCTTCCTGATGCATCTGTTATAGCAATAATGGACTATATATCTAATGCTTCTTTTACATTTTTCAGAACATGATATTCATTAATTTGGTTAAAGAGTCCATTCATGAACTGTTCCTCCTCTTAAACTCTAAGTTTACTTTTCTTCATTATATTTTTGCATTTTTATTATTAAATTTACTGTGATATTTATCACACAACTTGTGAGTATTATCATATAAAATAACCGTTATATACTTTCCCTTTCCTTTTTCTTACTAAAAAGTGACAGAATTATACGAAGCAAAAAAAGATATATATAAATCCATATTAAAAGGGGATAAACGAATGTTATTTAAGAAAAAACAATCTAATAGTATGCTTCCACAAATTTCATTTGAGGGTCAGATTGATATTAAATCTGGTAGTGATTTAGGTGCTCAAATACAAATGATTGGGCTAACGACCGAGAATTTGACCATGGCTAAAATGATTCAACCCTTTGTTACAGAAAATATTGATACGATTGTAAATCAGTTCTATGCTAACTTGGAAAATGAGCCAGCTTTATTGGCTATTATTAATGACAATAGCTCCATTGAAAGGCTAAAAAAGACCCTTAGAATACATATTAGTGAAATATTCGACGGTATTATTGATTCTGCCTTCTTTGAGAAAAGGAAAAGGATTGCTCATGTTCATGTAAGAATAGGATTGCAAACAAAATGGTATATGTGTGCTTTCCAAGATTTACTACTATCCTTAATAGATATTGTTGAGTCCCATGTACCCATAGCCAACCAACTCTCAGCCATTAGAGCTGTATCAAAGCTTCTTAACCTGGAACAACAGGTTGTATTGGAGGCATATGATCAAGAAACAGAGAGACTTAAACAGGTGGTTGAGGATCATAAGATGAGAGTAAGTCTAGAGATTTCTGAAGCATCCCAGAACCTTGCCGCAGTATCAGAACAGACAAATGCTTCATTCCAAGAACTTATTGCTAAATCAGATGAAATGACATCAATAGCAATACTTGCAAGCGAGCTATCGGTCCTTGCAGAAGATCGATCAAAAAAAGGTAAGGAGCAAATACAGAAACAAGATAGCAATATGGCAACTATTCAACAGACAGTAAATGCTATCTCTAAGGACGTTAAAGTCTTACTAGATATATCAAAACAAATGAAGGAAATCGTGAACATTGTTACTGGGATTGCTGACCAAACGAATCTTTTAGCCTTAAATGCAGCAATTGAGGCGGCTCGGGCAGGAGAACATGGCAAGGGATTTGCTGTTGTAGCAGGAGAAGTTAGAAAGCTTTCAGAAGAAACGAAGAAATCAGTAACTAGTGTAGCTGATCTGATTACAAATACAAATACCCAAGTCGATAAGCTCGGCAGCTCCTTAAAGAGAATTAGTTTAGTGGTTAATGAAGGAACTGATAGTCTTTTAGAAACGAATATTCACTTTGATGAGATTTTAAAAACAATGATTCAAACCAAAGAACAGAATAGTAAAATTAGTGATGAGTTAGTATCCTTTGTAAAAGTAATTAATGAATTAGGAAATGCCTTTGAAGAAGTGGCAACGGCATCCGACAATTTATCAAATATTGCACAGTCTTAAAAAAATCTTTTGTAATACTCGTAACACGACTTTAATAGAGGTCTTGGGTACGAGTATTTTTTTACAAAAAAAGGGCTAGGGTAGCCCAATTATAAAATATCCCACCATATCTTTCCGGCCGTTGCTGTTATTAAAACAGCCAAAATAATTTGCAATACCTTTGTATTCATCTTTTTCCCAGCCAATGCTCCAATTGGAGATGCAATTAAACTGGCTACGATCATGATAAGTGCTGGGTAGTAGTCAATTTGTCCGGTCGAAATTTTTCCAACAGTAGCACCAATAGATGAAATGAATGTAATGGCTAAAGAAGAAGCTATCGTCATTCTTGTTGGAATTTTTAAAACGACAAGCATTATCGGTACTAATAAAAACGCACCCGCTGCACCAACAATACCTGCTCCAACACCGACTACTAATGCAAGTGATGCCGCAAGCCATTTATTAAACCTCACCTGATCAAATGGAATATCATCAATTCCTTTTTTAGGAATAAACATCATAATAGCTGCAATAATCGCTAGCACCCCATAAATGATGTTAATGCCATTCTCCGACATTAGTTTAGAACCAAATCCACCCACAAAGCTACCGATTAATATTGCCGTTCCCATATAAATAATTAATGTCTTATTTAAATAACCACCTTTTCGGTATGCCCAAACTCCTCCTATCGTTGCAAAGAACACCTGTATAGCACTAATCCCAGAAACCTCATGCGCAGTGAAGGCCGCAAATCCTAATAATGATGGAATATATAACAGCATTGGATATTTAATAATAGACCCACCGATACCTAGCATTCCCGATACATATGAACCTATAAACCCTATTAAAAAAATCATAATAATAAATTCAATATCCATGATTATAGCCTCCCTTTTAATAAAGGGAACCAGCAAGGGTCCCCTTTATTCTTAGCCTTTTTGAATCCAAAACTTAAAGACATCACTTTCTTCATCATGCTTTATCAGTTCATGTCCACCAGATCTTGCCCATGCTGCAAGGTCATTCTTGGCACCCTTATCTGTTGCATGAATCTCTAAAACTTGGCCAGATTCCAGCTCATTCATCGCTTTTTTTGTTTTTACGATTGGCATAGGACATGCCAATCCTTTTGCATCTAGAACTTTAGTTACTTCCATTTGTATTACCTCCTATTTTGTTTGATTTTATCGAACGGCACAACGGTTTGGTCCAATTTCCATTTCACGTTGTTTTTCTTCATCGGGACTAATTTTCCCCATATTTGTTTCACGGATCTCTTGGTATGAATTAGGCTGAGCAGGTAAGTTTTCAGTCACTAATATTCTAAATTCATTTTCATCTTCAATATTTAATCCGTGATTCTTGGCAAAAAGAGTCCCAAGTTTTTCAGATACACTCCCATCTTCGTTTAATTCATCAATCATCATGAAGTGTGCAGGAAGAACGATAAGCTCCTCAGACAATTCTCGGTAACGTGAGTACAAGCTTTCTCTTAAATCCTTAACCCAATCCTCTGCCCTGCCAGCCAAATCTGGTCTCCCTATTGAATCGATAAATAAGATGTCTCCTGAGAGTAAAAACTTGTTATCTACAATAAAGGAGGTTGAGCCAATGGTATGCCCTGGTGAATATAATGCATTAATAGCGATATCCGTTTGACCAATTGTTACAACATTACCACCATCAAGTGGTTTGTATTCAAATATAACTTCAGTTGCATCCTCTGGGGGTAACCAGTAGGTGGCATTTGTTTTCTCAGCAATTATCCGACCACCAGAAATATGGTCAGCATGAAGATGCGTATCAAATACATTAGTGATTTTTGCGCCGATATTTGCCGCAAATTCCAGGTATATATCAGTCATACGAGTTGAATCAATAATCGCTGCTTCTCCGTCTGAGACAACCATATAAGATAGACAACCTTTACCTATTCTTACAAACTGATAGATTTCTCCTCCGTCCTTTAAATCACCGACCTTAACTGGCTCTAGGTGCTCGCTCCACGCTTTCATCCCACCCTTTAGGTACGAAGCATTTAAACCTGCTTCAGAAAGCATCTCAGCTATCATCATCGATGAACCCTCTTTTGCACACGCAACTAAAATGTCCTTTTCTGAAGGAATTTGATCGATAATATCTTCCACTCCATCAAGCAAGTTAAAATATGGTACATTTAAATATCGGAATTTTTCTCCTTCAATCTTCCAATCAGCAAAATCACTTTCAATTCGAACGTCTAAGATAAATAAATCATCTTTATTGAATATCTTATCTGTTATTTCCTTTGAACTCATTTCTTTAACTGCCATCTCATTTTACCCCCTATGGTATTTTATTTTTCAAAAAAATATAAGTAATACTTTTCTAAGTTAATTCCCTAATCTATTCGTTTTTCCTGACCATTCACTCATACCAGGAACTACATTCAAGACATTAGCAAATCCCTTTACTGTTAACTTATGTGCCACTAGGTCACTGCGATTACCAGTACGACAAATAACATAGATTAAATCCTCTTTGTTTAATTCATCAAGACGACTATCTAATTCTCCAAGTGGAATTGATAATGCATTAGGAATGTGATTAAATGCATATTCTGCTGATTCTCGTACATCCAAAACAACAATTTTATCACTTGATTCTAGCCTTTTTGCTAAGTCGTCATTATTTGCTACGTGCGGATACTTTCTTTCCTCTTTATCATCGCTTGATGACTTTCTAAGATAATGCTTAAAAACGCTCTCTTCCTGGGTAGTTCCCAAGTATTGATGACCTGAACTCTCAGCCCATGCCTTAATGTCAGCTTTCGAACCTTTATCTGTTGCTTGAACTTCAAGTACATGACCCGCTTCTAATTCGTTCATCGCTTTCTTTGTTTTGACGATGGGCATTGGACACGCTAATCCCTTTGCATCTAAAATTTTGTTAGCATTCATATTTACCATTTTACAAACCTCCATTTTTATAATAATAGGAAAGATCACATCGTGAAATTATACTAATTTTCCTTCCCATGCTAGCATTCCACCAGTCATGTTCGTTACATCAAACCCGTGACTTTCTAAAAATTGAGTGGCACGACCACTTCTTGCACCTGAACGACATATCAATATATATTCTTTTGTCTTGTCTAGCTCATGCATACGAAACTCAATTAAACCGAGAGGGATGTTGATAGCTCCTGGGATTTTCCCGGATTTAACCTCATCCACTTCTCGAACGTCAAACAGATTAAGTTTCTTCTTTTCACTAAGCAATGCCTCTATTTCCTCTACACTCACTTCCTTCATTGTCCATCCCTCCTTCTATTGTGATTAAGTCCAAGAACTCATTCCACCCTTTATATTGGTTACCTTTTTAAAGCCATGCTTAATAAATAGCTTACTTGCTTTATTACTTCTCATTCCACTCTGACAAATAACAAATATCTCTTTGTCTTTTGAAAGATCCTTCATTTTTTGGCTTAGCTCATGTAGTGGGAAATTTTTAAATCCCTTAATATTGTTAGCCCTGAACTCTCCATTAGTACGAACATCAATATATTGTTTGTTTATATCATCTAGTTCTTTTTTTAATTCAACTGTTGTTATTTGTCTAACCCCTTTTACTGGGAGGATGCGTTTAATAATAAAGAACATTACAAGAGCGAGAAGTATATAATTTAAATAATCCATGATTAAATCCCTCCTAATTAATAGTTATTTGGAATTCCTCTAGCTTGGTTTAGATGAATAGGTTAACATTACCTTCTTGAGCATCGGCTAGGTAGGCTGCTACACCTGCGTACTCAATTCCATCAAGTAGTTCATCTTGTTGTAATCCTAATAGGTCCATCGTCATCGTACAGGCTACAAGTTTAATCTCTTGTTCTTGTGCCATTTCAATTAATTGTGGAAGCGGTATGGCATTATGTTTTTTCATAACATCTTTAATCATTTTCGGACCAAAACCAGCGAAGTTCATGTTTGATAGGCCCATTTTATCCGCCCCTCTTGGCATCATTTTGCCAAACATTTTTTCCATAAAACTTTTTTTGACCACAATGTTTTCATCTTTACGAAGAGCATTTAATCCCCAAAATGTATGAAATATCGTTACTTCATGATCATAAGCAGCTGCACCATTGGCAATTATATAAGCTGCCATAGCCTTATCATATTCACCACTAAATAGAATAATTGTTGTACGTTTTTTTTCTAACATTATCATGTCCTCCTTGTAATTATAACTTTTTTCCTTATACCCTAATAGGTATTATTTTTCCCAAAAAAATATGTCCGTTGACGATATAACCCGTACCCCTAAGGGTATATTACTATAGAAAAAAAAGAAAGTCAATTAAATGTTATTATCGACTTTTCACAAGTAAATTGACTGCCTCTTTTATTAATTCATCTGTATTTCCACCATTCTTTTCAGACTCTATCACACATTCAACTAAGTTCGAACTCACAACAACCCCAACAGTTCGATCCATTGCTGAACGTACAGCTGATAATTGAGTTATGACTTCTTTACAATCTTTGTTCTCTTCCATCATCTTCAATATTCCTCTTAGCTGACCTTCCATACGTTTAACTCTATTTTTTATTTGTTCATTATACTCCATAAGAATTCTCCCCTCTTTATATCTATCTTCTAACAGTTACAATCAGTTAATGTATACCCCATTACATTATAGAGGATGTTCAAAAAGTCCGGCAAAAATAGCTTCGAATTTCTTCGTCAGCTCGTCTTTCCGCTCCTCACGTATACAAAACATACGCTCCGGTGCTCAAGACTTCGCTTCCTTGAACTTCTTTGCTCTTTTTGTCCTCCTTTTTGAACAGGCTCTTATAGCCTTTTTTCCTGAAAAATCGAATACTTACATTTTTATCAAGATGGTTTGAGGCTACAACATGAATTTTCTTATTAGATACTTCTTGAAAAAACCTTGGTAAATAGGCAATCGGAATATTAGTAGATCCATGAATAGGTTGTTTATATGATCTATTATAGTCTCGAACATCTACAATTTCTATAGAATGTTCGCTCGGTGTAATAATCATACACGGAACTCCCCGAACTGGATAATACCTTTTATATATAATCCAAGTAGATATGAGCAGTAAGAAACTCAACAAAACTATCATAATTAAAACCTCGCTTTAATTTTCTCTTACTCGAATTACATTATACCCTAATGGGTATAATGTCAACTTTAATTTACTAAAGTTTAAATATACTTGATTCTGCTAAGTTCCTATTAAACCATTACCTATTTATAAATCCTTACACGAAAGAACGATAATTGAGATACTTACTGATTACGAAGCTCCCGATTAATTTATCGCCTAACCCATAAAAAAAAGCAAAGGAGATTCAAATGTGAATTCCCCTGCAATTACTTTTAAATATCTTTCATTACTGTGGATATTCCAAAGTTGTTATTATAAATACTGATTATCCCACTAGCTCAGAATAAGTAGTCGTGTTGGTGTTTTTCTTTAAGCTCTTTCTCTAAAAAGTGGTCAAGCAACCCTTAAATAAATGAGTTGATTAACAAGGCATGGATGTCATCGGAATGGTGAAAGAAACGAAACAGCGTTATTCCGTGGAAGGGAAATTGTATTCATTAAAACAACTCTTTCAACTTGGGCAGCCCGTGCAATCGGAGAAAGGAATTCTTCGTTCCATCCATACCGTAATGACAAATGGTACGCGTGTAAAAGTTGTATTTGTCCAAAACAGAAACAAAAGAAGTGGGTGGCTTGCCATCCTCAGTACCGATTGTACCCTTTCAGAACAAGATATAGTGCGAATCTATAAGGTGGCTGACAAAACTGTACAGTGAACAAGGAATGGATGAGGAATCAAAGTTTTATCAGTACTTATATAAACAAGTTCAGAAAAGTTCTTAATACTTATGCGATTGAAAAAAAAGGGGACAAAACCCTGTTAGATTTTGTCCCCTTTTCGCTATGCACTCTTATCAATACAAACAATCAAACGATCCTCAATTTCTTTTGCTAGTCTTTTTAATTCATCATTATTCATCATATTAATGAGAGCTGTGGGTCTTGGCATCCCTATTTTAGTTTGACCTTTATCACTATAAACAACGATTTTGCAAGGTAGAAAATATCCAACTAACAAATTTTCATTTAATACTCTCTGTGCCTCATGTGGATTACAAACTTCAAGCACCTTATATTCTTGGTCAAAATCAAGACCCTTCTCTTGAAGTTTATCTTTTATATCAAACATCCACAAAACACCAAATTTTTCTTCTTTCAAATTATTCTCTAAGCTTTCGACTGCATCATTAATACTTTTCTTTGTTTCAACGGTATAGTCAAACATTCTTATTCCTCCTTGGCCTTATTATGTTTCTTAAGCTAACTTTAATAGATATAGTATTATGATAACCTTTTCTACACTTTCCATTAGTAATTTAAACAAGAGTGTTCAAGATACTTTCAACATTTAACCATTTACAATCTTTTAAGGTTACAACCTTTTTAAAATAATACACATACGGGTATGTGTATTATCTAATTATAGATCTAAGTAAAAGAGTCTGCAAGTTTTGGGTTTGAAATACCATTTATTTAAGTTTTCTAATCGTATCACGGACTTGATTCAAAGCACATTCAAGCCTATCTAGACGAATTATGTTATCGATTCCTTTTTAAAGGGGTTTTCGAAGGTAAAACAGAATATTATTAAATGGTTTGTGTAAAGTATTACACTTAAAGTAAAGAGGCAGTTTAACTGAAAAAAGTTTACTCGTAGTGGTGGATTTAAAAGATGTCTATTGTTTTCTGTTTGAAGCACTGTTTTTCATAGTAAAAAGTTGTTGATGATGTCTACTGTTAGTACAGCAAATAATGTATGTAATAATATTCTTTGAATCTTGCTTTGACTGCTAGTTTTTTTCAAAAAATAAACCCATAATCATCACCTCGCTTCTCCTCTAAAAAATCCATAAAAATTCTAAAACCTTTCACCAGCTTTTATCACTCTATACGAAAAGACGCGTTCTAAAGTAAACGCGCCAAATTGTTAAAAATAGACGAACTTTATAACAATGAATTCAATTGGAGCTTTCTTCTAACAACTTCTCCATGCGGATATCAGACCACATTTTATCTTGCCAAAAGGTGAAATCCTCAATACGGCTGATTTCCTTGTAGCCCATCTTCTGATACAGCTTTTGGGCCTGTATATTAAATTCAAATACGCCAAGTTCAATACGTTTAAATCCTTGCAACTTAATCTGTTCCTCTAAATATTTTATCGCCAAATAACCAATACCTTTGCCCCGGCCTTCTGGCTCTCCTATGGTAATCCCTATCCAGGCACTTCCTAGGTCCTTTTTGTAGAGATGACTCGGTTCTACCATGTAGTTCATTTCTCCGATCAACTGGTCATTCAAATAGATCAAGTAGATGTGAAGGTATTCTAATCGTTTTGTTAAGTGATTAAGGGTAATGATCCTCTTCTGTTCCAATTCGGACTTATTTTGGTTGGGACGTGTCAACGGAATCAAAGTAGGGTCGTTTTCCCAACGATTAAACGCGTCCACGAGGTTTGAGGTAGGTTCAGTTAATTTGATGAAAGAAGTATTCATAGGGCCCTCCTCTAAAATCTAGTAGAAATTTGTTTTTCTAGTACTTTTTCATAGCCAATAGTTAATAAGATACTCTCTCTACCCAATGCAAAGTAGAAAATAACATCTATAAATTGTTTGCAAAAGAAAAGCCTTTTGCTTCAAGAAATTCTCTGATTATTCTTATAGCTTTTGGACCAACTCCGTGTAACTGCAAGACCTCAGCTTCCGTAACCTTTGTAAACTGCTCAAGTCTCAAATACCCAGCCCCAGTTAGAGCCCTTGTTGCTGGCTTACCAATGTCGGACGGGAGGTCACTTTCAGGAGGATTCATTCCATTTAATTTTTTCAATGTCACTTCTTAAAACCCCCTTTAGTTGAAGAACATTCCTAGCCTCTCCTCCAAAGATAAAAGAATTCCTAAAGTAGCCAAATGCCATCTGCAAAAACCATCTGCAAAAATTATTTCTCCTGCTCTAGTAAAATTTCCGGTGTCTACCACTTTCACAAACACTTCATATTGAAACATAGTCATGGTTCACCCCCATTAATGCTGTTTTATGGTTTTTCTTTTTTCAAATATACATGAGTACCTCTCATGTAGACAATGAAAAACATTCATTTTACTTATCCTTCATTTGCTCATATGATGAAAGCAGAAAATGCTTTTACTTACTTATATTCGGGAGGAAAACATGAGAAAAATTCCAGTTTATCATATTGATGCGTTTACTACAGAATCGTTTGGAGGAAATCCCGCTGGGGTTATACCCCATGCTGAAAACTTATCCGTGGAAGAAATGCAAAAGATCGCCAATGAATTGAATCTTCCGGAGTCAGCTTTTTTAATGCCCTCAACAGATCCTCAGGCCGATTTTAGAGTGCGATATTTTACACCGATGGAGGAAATCAATTTCTGCGGTCATGCAACGGTTGGGCTATCATGGTTACTTGGAACGAGATACGATTGGCTCAAAAAGGCTGATCAAATTGTTTTTGAAACCAATGTAGGGCTGATCCCAGTCAAATGGATAAAAGAAGACCATCAACTTACTCGTGTATCTATGACGCAAATCACCCCACAGGTCAAGGAAGTAGAATTGGATAAAGACTTGATTGCTGAGCTTGTTGGAATTAAATCCAGTGATATTGACGAAAAGTTTCCTATTAAACTAAGTAATACAGGAAACTGGCATCTTCTCGTTCCCGTTAAGTCGCGTGTTGCCATTGATTCTGCTGAACCACAGCTTAAAAAACTGGGCATCTTGAACAGAGAACATACGATTTCGACAACACATCTATTTACCTTTGAAACGGATGGGGAATTTGATATTTATACAAGGGACTTCGCTCCTGGCATTGGGATCGACGAGGATCCTGTAACCGGTTCAGCCAATGGTGCCTTAGCCGGGTATTTAGTTTTAGAAGGGATTCTTCCAAAATCAGAGAAGCATCAGCTTAAAATAGGCCAAGGTCATGCAATAGGCAGACCAGGAACATTATATGTAACGATTACTTCGGTAAATGACAAACCCATCATCGAGGTAGCTGGATCTGCGGTCATAACGATTGAAGGGAATCTAAATATTTTTTAAAGGGACGGGAGGACAGGTTAAGACTGCTGAATATGTTCACTTTTTAAAAGTCTACCTGTTGATTGAAGCGAGGAAATGCTCGCTCCAATCAAATTGTTTATCAATGGGTTGCTTTTCCTTTTAAAAAACAACAATCTTTTAGAAAATAGAGTATAAAAAGTAAGTGCCAGGCACCTCCAAGTTAAATGGAATGTGCCTGGCATTTATTTTTCTACATAAAACTAAACATCGCATTTCGCGCTTGTTTGAGATTGGGTAATGTTTTTACTTCAAAAAGGGAAATCCCAAGTTTCTGAGTAACTGGAAGAAGTAGTCTCTTCATCTCATCGCCTTGAATCCACAACTCCCTAGGTATCCCATTCAACTTTTGTATAATACTCAATAGCTCTTTTTGTACATTCACTTCAATTTCATTTCTAGGGAGAAACTCCGTATGAACAATCATTCCATTTCTTCTTTCAACTACCATTAAAATGTATGGAAAATAAGGTCTTTCTCCTGGTTGATCCTGTGCTGGCTTTGTACTAAGAAACAAATCAATTTCTAAAGGAGTATTGTATTTCTTGAAGTTTTTTTTCATAGATTTTAAAGTAACTTCACTAACCAGTAGTTCAACCAAAGGTTGTTCTTTAGCAGATTGTTGTGAAATCACATCATTTTTCCAAGAGATCTGTCCATTTACTAGTACTGGTACCTTTTCCAGTGAAGTAAATCGTGGCACAAGACTTACTTGTTCCTTTACCTGTTGGCACACTTCAATAACTTGCTTCAGCACTCCTATAAAGCGAGTGGCTTCCTCGTCTGTTAAATGCCAAGGATAATAGCCTGGTAAGAAGCTACGAAATTGTGGCCATTGCCTTTTCCCTCTATAGCTTAAGCCTTCTCTTTTGATTAACTCGTAATCCTCCGGTGATAATTCCTCTCGATCTGATAGTGAAAAAATGATGCTTCGCTGTATTAATACATCCTGATTATCTCCTTCACCCCGAATGATTTTATGTAAAAAGTTTACTCCTTCCTCTCCTTCATAAGCAGCAACACCATACTCCTGACCAGCCGCACCCATCACCGAGCAGTAAACCATTTCGTTATTTAGTGGATCTTTCACACCAAAAATTTGATCATCATCCAACCAATTCCATGGCTGAAGCTTCTTAAACTCATCTGAAAGTGCAAATAAATCAGCCCAACTTGTTGTTTGGTTGGTGTTAACTAAAGCAGCTTTCTGTAAAGATTGCAGATTATCATTTATAGTCTCTCTAATTTCATCAGGAGTGGAAACTTCCATTTCAGACTCATCAAAAAAATCTCCAACACCTTCAAGAAGAGCATCACCAATAGCCTTTGTACAAAGTGGATACAAGCTCCTTGGATCTGGTGAGAGTACCTTTTCCAAAACTACATCATGCTCCCAATCATCTCCAAAATCATACGTATAGAGACACCTATCTTTCTCACTCACAAAGTAATCACATAGTCTAACCTTCTTTTCATCAAGCTCTTGACCCTGTCTCCAAATACCAAAGGTAATCCCAAACTTCTCTTCATCAGCAGGACCAATCGTTATGTCACCAATACCTACAGCTTGTCCATTCGTTTTTCTAACTTCAAACCCATGCAAATGAGCATCTTGCCATTCAAAGGACACTTGAATAATCGTATGTAGTTCTGAAAATGTTGTTGAATCTTCCACTAAAATCCTTCTCCATCTAAGAGGGTGGGTATGTTTTAAACTAATTTTGAATTGTAATATCATTGAATTCTTGTCTCTCCTTTGTCATTTTGGTTGGGTAAGCCTAGAATCTCAATTTGATATACCGCCGATTACATGAGTGTTAGTTTGATATATTACTATTCTATCCATAATTCTTTATCTTACACTTTCCGGAAGCAAAGGTACTAAAGTTCTCAACTCTCTAAACTCTAGACAAAACTCTACTCCATTTCTCAATATCAATCATGAGGTCCAGAAACCTCTCTTGATTGGCAGTTAAGCCCCATTCCAATTTCATTCAGTACATCATAATAATCAACTGATTGTTCACTTTCCAATCTCACATAGAATTTTGACAACAAGGCATCTAGTAAATTGAGGTTAGGCAGCTGTAATTTCGCATCATACTGATAAATAGCTGACTCAAAGTTAGCATCTGTGATATATTTTATCCCAATATATTCAAACAAGAAAAAACTTTGCTCGTCAGTATGAAGAATTAAACAATTTTTAATAGTCTTCATATAGGATTGAACTCCATGC